>NZ_LGUG01000004.1:760953-788458 GCF_001274715.1 Aneurinibacillus migulanus
ACGAGCGTCATTGAAACCTTCCTGCCGCCGAAAAAAGAAGCGGGTCGTATATTGAGCGGCGATGTGCAGGATCAAGTGAAAGAACTGGTACAGCTTCTTCGCAACGAAGCGAAAGTAATCTAAGGTCAGAGGGGGACGAGCGATATGAGCAAAAAAGTATTGGTAGTAGCAGAAGCAAGAGACAAAAGCTTACGGAACGTATCCTTTGAGGCGCTGACAGCAGCGCAACGCATCTCGGAAGGCGGCGACATCGTCGCGGTAACCTTCGGCAGCGATGCGGCCAACTATGTGGCTGAGCTGGGGAAATATGGAGCCGTAAAAGTTTATGCGGTTGCAAACAAAGAGCTGGATACGTATACGACAGATGCGTATTTCCAGGCCTTGCGTCAGGTCATTGAAGACGTTCAGCCGGATGCCATTCTCATGCCACATACAGCGATCGGAAAAGACTTGGCACCGCGCATTGCCGCTCGCCTTGGCCTTGGCCTCGTATCGGATGTGATCGATGTACAGGTAGAAGGCAGCAAGGTCGTGTTCACCCGCCCGATTTATGCGGGGAAAGCGTTTGAGAAGAAGACCGTAACGGACGGTACCGTGTTTGCCACAGTACGGCCGAATAATATCGCAGCGGAGGAAACGGGCGGTTCGGCGGAGAAAGTTGACTTCAATGCAGAGATCAAAGACCTGCGCACGATCGTAAAGGATATCGTACGCAAAACGGCAGGCGGCGTGGACTTGTCGGAGGCGAAAGTCGTCATATCCGGTGGCCGTGGCGTGAAGTCGGCGGAAGGGTTCAAACCGCTGCAAGAGCTGGCAGACGTATTGGGTGGTGCAGTTGGCGCATCTCGTGGCGCATGCGATGCCGAATACTGCGATTACTCCTTACAAATCGGCCAGACCGGGAAAGTAGTCACACCTGATCTGTACATTGCGGCAGGTATCTCGGGCGCAATCCAGCATCTGGCGGGCATGTCCAGCTCCAAGGTTATTGTCGCGATTAACAAAGACCCGGAAGCGCCGATTTTCCAGATTGCGGACTACGGCATCGTTGGTGACCTGTTTGAAGTCGTTCCTCTGCTTACAGAAGAGTTTAAAAAAGTTCTAGTGTAATTCAGGCTTTACTCTATATTGTTAGAAGCGAAGCAGCGCCATATATGGTGCTGCTTTTTCCCGTGTGATGATACACTTTTCACTTTGCATATGATGTTTCGTCGGTGGATATTTTGAGGTAAGGATGGTATACTGTTACTGGTATATCTCTGCTATATACCATCAGTGAAACATTTGAATTCAAGTAGGAACTTGAGATAAAAGGAGGAAGTTACATATGGCAATTGTAAATGTAACAGACAACACATTCCAAAATGAAGTAGAGGGCAGCGGCACAGTACTCGTTGACTTCTGGGCTCCTTGGTGCGGTCCCTGCAAAATGATCGCTCCGGTTCTTGAGGAGATTGACGGTGAGATTGGCAGCAAAGTCAAAATCGCAAAAGTCAATGTTGACGAAAATCCGGAATCCGCACAGCGTTTCGGCGTAATGAGCATCCCGACACTGATGCTCGTAAAAGACGGCCAGGTAGTTGACAAAATCATCGGCTTCCAGCCAAAAGAGAGCCTGTTAAGCGCTATTAACAAGCATCTGTAAACTTGCGATATGTCAAGTCCTCCGGTTCTATAATCGGAGGACTTCTTCAATTCAGGCTTAATGTAAGGTAAGCAGGCCGCACAACCGAGTCGTTTTTTTCTTGGTTCATAGTGTATGTTTCGGTGTGCGCCCTGCTTATCTTCAGCAGCTATTGTATCTGTTTTTGAGAGGAAGGGAAGGCAGAATGGACACATTGAAAGAGAAGCTCAGTCTTTTGCCCGATAAGCCAGGCTGTTATCTAATGAAGAATATAGCCGGAGAAATTATCTATGTCGGTAAAGCCAAAGTGTTAAAAAACCGTGTTCGTTCTTATTTCACGGGCAGTCACGATGGAAAAACGCAACGTCTTGTTCAGGAGATTGTTGATTTTGAATACATTGTCACCTCTTCGCCGGTTGAAGCACTCTTATTAGAATGCAATCTAATTAAAAAGCATGACCCACGCTATAATGTGCTGCTTAAAGATGATAAAACATATCCTTATATTAAAATTACAAACGAAGAACATCCGCGCCTCGAAATCACTCGAAAAGTCATAAAAGACGGTGCCAAGTATTTCGGTCCATATGCTAACGCAGGGGCTGCCCAGGAGACGAAAAAGCTGTTGGACAGACTTTACCCTCTTCGCAAATGTAAAAATATGCCGAAAAATGTCTGTCTTTATTATCATATGGAACAGTGTCTTGCTCCTTGTGAATATGAGGTCGACACGAAGCAATATGAAGAGATGATCGAGCAAATTACCAAGTTTCTAAATGGAAATTATGGAGAAATTAAGCAGACGCTTAAGCGTCAGATGGAAGAGGCAGCGGAAAATCTCGAATTCGAGCGAGCCAAAGAACTACGCGATCAAATCCAATACATCGAAGCTATTATGGAAAAGCAGAAAGTCACATTCAGTGACAACATTGACCGTGATGCCTGGGGCTATTATGCTGACAAAGGTTGGATGAGTGTACAGGTCTTCCACATTCGTCAGGGTAAAATGATTGAACGCAATGTCGCCTCGTTCCCGTATTATAGCGAAGAACATGAAGATTTCATTTCTTATGTCGCTCAATTTTATTTAAAGGAGCATGTTCGTCCTAAAGAGATTCTTCTACCTATAAGTGAAGAAACAGAAGGGTTGGAAGAAGCGATAGGGACGAAGCTGCTTTTTCCGCAGCGCGGACCAAAAAAACAATTGACAGATATGGCCCGGGAGAATGCACGCATTGCTCTGGAAGAAAAGTTCGCACTTATGGCGCGTGATGAAGCAAGGACGGTTCAGGCGGTACAGAAGCTTGGAGATGTGTTAGGTATCGGTTATCCGAAACGTATCGAAGCGTTTGACAATTCCAATATTCAGGGGGTCGATCCGGTTTCGGCCATGATTGTATTTACGGATGGTAAGCCGGATAAGAAGGAATACCGCAAGTACAAGGTGAAAACGATCGTCGGTCCAGATGATTACGGTACGATGAAAGAGGTGGTGCGCCGCCGTTATACGCGTGTATTGAAAGAAGGATTGGTACTGCCGAACTTAATTGTTATTGATGGTGGTAAGGGTCATATTGCGGCCGCAGTCGATGTACTGGAAAATGAGCTAGGCTTATTTATTCCTGTCTGCGGCCTGGCTAAGGACGAAAGACATCGCACAGCTCAGCTATTGGTCGGCGATCCGCCCATTCCAGTTGAATTGAAGCGGGACAGCAATGAGTTCTATCTTTTGCAACGCATTCAGGATGAAGTGCACCGATTTGCCATTACATTTCATCGTAGCACCCGGGGCAAGACGATGTTCCAGTCCAAGCTGGACGATATTCCAGGCATAGGTGAGAAGCGCAAAAAGCTTCTCTTGAAGCATTTTGGCTCTATCAAACGTATGAAGGAAGCATCTGTGGATGAGTATAGAAACCTTGGAATCGGAGATAAATTGGCACGTCAAATTCTCGAACATTTGCGCGAGGAACAAGAAGAGACGGCTAATCAATCAGAATAAAGACGGTTGTCTTTTTGATTCGTGTATGATACTATGTGTACAAATTGAATATTCACATTATCAACGCCTCACTTAACAAGGTGAGGTAGAGGCGCGAAAACCATAAGTACCCCGCCGGAGGAATGAGAATCCGGAGAAAGCGGGAGAAAGGGGAATTCGCCGAAATGGCAGAACGAATCTCAACGTCTGCTGTTGGGTCTGCATTGAATAGGTGCAGGACTGTCACCGGATTATCATCCCAGATAGCCGGTGGAGCACTATCTCGCACAGGGAATTGGGAAGTGGGCGTTAGCTGTAAAGATTCGATTATATACAAGACAACAGCTAAGGCAGACGGCCTTTGTGTTGTCTTTTTTGTTTTGTCTACGTCATCTCTCTATCCTTCATATGTGCGGGATACCTGAACACAAACAGAAGAACGCAAATGTCAAGGAGGAAGCGAGAGATGAGTCTTATCGTACAAAAATTCGGCGGAACGTCTGTCGGTACCGTTGAACGAATTCAGGCGGTAGCCCGGCGTATTGTATCAGCCACGCAGGCTGGACATAGCATTGTGGCAGTTGTCTCTGCCATGGGAAAATCTACTGATGTTCTGGTCGATATGGCCAAACAGATTACTGATATGCCGGGACCACGTGAGATGGATATGTTGTTGACAACCGGGGAACAGGTATCCATCGCGCTATTGACTATGGCGCTTCAGGCAATAGGACAGGATGCTGTTTCTATGACCGGTTGGCAGGCTGGTATTACAACAGAAGACGTACATATGAAGGCGCGTATTGATCATATTGATGAATCACCGATTCGGCAAGCTTTACAGGAAGGCAAAGTCGTTATTGTTGCCGGATTTCAGGGGGTTTCCCCAAGCGGTCAGATTACGACGCTTGGACGAGGCGGATCGGATACGACAGC
This sequence comes from Aneurinibacillus migulanus, assembly GCF_001274715.1. Classification (GTDB taxonomy): domain Bacteria; phylum Bacillota; class Bacilli; order Aneurinibacillales; family Aneurinibacillaceae; genus Aneurinibacillus; species Aneurinibacillus migulanus. Next base: position 765,495 of record NZ_LGUG01000004.1, read on the forward strand.
GGTGGCCTTAGCGGCGGCACTTCAGGCGGACATGTGCGAAATATATACGGATGTGGACGGAGTGTATACAGCGGACCCGCGCCTCGTTCCTTCCGCCCGGAAGCTAACTAGCGTCTCTCATGATGAGATGCTGGAGCTTGCGACTTTGGGTGCGGGCGTACTACACCCTCGTGCGGTAGAATGCGCGAAGCAGCACCGGGTACATTTGACTGTACGTTCAAGTTTTAATGAAGAAGAAGGAACGATAATTAAGGAGGAGCCGGATATGGAACAAGGACTGGTTGTGAGCGGGATTGCCCATGATAAAAACGTAGCAAAAATTACAGTAGCGGATTTGCCGACAAAAGTAGATGCAATGGCTAAACTTTTTGCAATTTTAGCTAAGGAACATATTAATGTAGATATTATTGTGCAGAGCGCCTATGAAGCGAACACAATGAATGTCTCGTTCTCCGTTAGCGGAGATGAGGTCAAGAGAACACTCGATGTGTTGCTAGCACATCGGGAGACGCTCCAGTTCGGGTATGCGGTAGCCGAAGAACACCTTGCTAAAGTATCAATTGTCGGTGCGGGTATGATTACGAATCCGGGAGTGGCTGCACAAATGTTCAACTGTCTGGCTGATACAGGCGTGGAAATGAAAATGGTTTCTACCTCTGAGATAAAAGTCTCGTGTGTAATTCCTATGGCACAGATGGAAGAAGCTGTGCGCAGCTTGCATGCTTCGTTTGAATTGGATGCAAAAGAAGCTGCAGTTGTACACGGAGTTTGCTAATTTTATATTTTCTTCAAAGAAAAAGAGCTCACCGTTTTGGAACGGATGAGCTCTTCTTTAATGGTTAAGAAAGCAAAGAAAAAATCACGAGGCGCTGCCACACAGCGGACCATTAGCTTCTGTGTCGAAAAAGGATGAGAGAAGGCGCCTGCGAGTTTTTCTTATACTGCGATTTTGTCATTGCGTAGTGAAACAGGCAAAAGGCCGGCGGAAGCTAGGCGGCGGCGAACCAGAACACCTATGTAGGAAGCAGCCGCAATCTTGATAAGATCGGGGATTATAAATAATCCCATACCGATTCCGAATGCTTGACTCCATGGCAGGTGCGTGACAAATTTCAACTGGGTTACTCCCAATGCGTAAATAATGATTAATCCAACAATATTAGCAAGAAACGCACGAAGGAATGTGATATCCTTACCTTTAAGCATGGTTCCTATGACGAATACGGCCACGGCATAGCCGATTAGGTAGCCACCTGTACTGCCGACAAGTATGCCTAGCCCAGCTTTGAATTGCGCAAATACCGGAATGCCTATTGCGCCGAGTAGCAAGTATAGAAGAACAGCGATCGTTCCATAGCGTCGGCCCAGCATAATTGGGATAAGTGCAAGGGCAAAGTTCTGCAAGGTGAATGGAACTTGCGGAATGAATAAAATGGAAATTTGAGCAAAAACTGCAATGAAGGCGCAAAATAATGCCGACAAAATGAGCATTTTAACGTTTTCAGATCGCATAATTCTCTCCTTATTATAATGTGTTAACTTATTTTGTTTTTTAAGTTTACAAAGAAGCGATAGTTTTTGTCAATATTGACATTAGTCTGTAAAAACTTTAGTATTGAACTAACTCAAAGAAAGACGGAATTAAATGATTATAGCTCTTATCAAGAGAGGCGGAGGGACTGGCCCGATGAAGCCCGGCAACCCCGTACATATGTACGGATAAGGTGCCAATTCCAGCAGGACGGATGAGCGTTCTGGGAGATAAGGGGAGGTTACGTGCGATATGAACGCCTCTTCCTTATAGGAAGAGGCGTTTTTTGATGGAGGCCGGAGATAACAGAGCGGATAAAGATGAGGAAGGAGTGAGCAAGCGCATGGTACGGAACATGATAGTGGACGAAATAACGCTGGAGTGCGGCGATACGTTAAAGCAAGTTAACATTGCATTTGAGACGAGTGGAACGCTGAATGAGGAGAAAACAAACGCGATTCTGGTGTGTCACGCGCTTACCGGCGATGCATGCGCGGTTGGAGACGAGAATACGCCAGGCTGGTGGGAAGGACTTATTGGCCCGGGACGTTATATCGATACGAATAAATACTTTGTGGTAACTGCCAATGTGTTGGGAGGCTGTTGTGGCACGACAGGACCCGCATCTGTTCATCCAGAGACAGGAAAGCCGTACGGTTCGGATTTTCCCGTCGTTACCATTCGCGATATGGTTCAGCTGCAATACAAACTGGTGAAGGGGTTAGGGATCGAGAAGCTGTTTGCCATTGTCGGTGGCTCCATGGGGGGCATGCAAGTATATGAATGGGCGGTAATGTACCCGGAGATGATGCATCTTGTTCTACCGATCGCTACGTCAGCTCGGCTATCCGCTGTCGCCATCGCTTATAATGATGTAGGTCGACAGGCGATCCTGTCTGATCCAGAATGGAATAAAGGACACTATTACCCGGGGAAAGGGCCGGTGAACGGATTATCGATCGCCCGGATGCTAGGAATGATTACGTATCGAACGTCAGATTTGTTCGAATACCGTTTTGGCCGACGTCTGAAAGATGAACAGAACGTAACGCAATTCGACTGTACATTCAATATCGAGAGTTATTTGCGTTATCAGGGACAGAAACTGGTTAGCCGCTTTGACGCCAACAGCTATCTCTACCTATTGAAAGCAATGGATCTGCATGACATTGGCAGGGGGCGTGGCGGAATTAAGGCAGCGCTTGATAAGGTGCAGGCTAAGGTACTTTCTGTGGCAATTTCGAATGATTTGTTATACCCTGCCGACCATCAGGAGGAAGTGGTAGAGATGCTGAGAGCGATGGGAAAAGAAGTGGAGTATCATTTTGTCGAATCCATTTACGGTCATGATGGATTTCTTGTCGAATTTGTAAAGATTGGACCGCTAGTAAAACAATTTATTGAAAAGCATGCAAGCCTATGTAGTCACTCTACCGCTCCCCGTTAATTCAAACGGATTATCGGGGTATTTCGACAATTTGTCGGCCGCTTTCCTTGACGCTGTCCCTTTCACGGAGTAAAATAAATTTGTCACAAAGTCTTCATTTATTTTTAAGGCTTCCTCAGGAAGCTTTTCTTCATGTCAAGCATGTAAGATGGAGTGGGCAAAGGGGGAATTCCAGAGAGAAAAACAGAGTGGTGGGAAAACCTAGAACGGGTAGAGAAGTTGGAGAGAGTTCGGATGTGTCGAATGTTTTTGTGAAAAATGTGTCAAACTAGAAAACCTGAAGCGTATCCTTGTGAAAGGGGGAGTCTATGCAATGATGAATCACCGTCATTTTTTTAACCGTAAACTACATTCCCTGCTAGGGGTTGTACCGATCGGGGGATTTTTGTTCGTTCACTTGCTGACGAACTTTTATGCTACACGCGGCGAAGCAGCCTTCCTTGAGCGTGTTGAAATTATGGAAGGGATTCCTTTCGTATCTCTGATCGAAATCGTCTTTATTTTCTTGCCTATTTTGTACCATGGTATCTATGGGTTATATATTGCATTCCAAGCTAAGAACAATGTAGGTAACTACGGATTCTTCCGTAATGTCATGTTCATGTTGCAGCGTGTAACAGGCGTTATTACGCTCATTTTTATTACATGGCACGTGTGGGAGACGAAAATGCAAATGGTACTTGGAAATGTGGAAGCGACAGGCTTTTTCACATTGATGAATGAAATCCTAACCAATCCATTTATGTTGGTCTTCTATATTGTTGGCTTGCTATCCGCAACATTCCACTTTGCAAATGGTCTGTGGAGCTTTGCTGTAAGCTGGGGTATCACAGTAGGCCCTCGTGCGCAGCGCATTTCCACATATGTGACAATGGTTATTTTCGTGTTAATGTCGGCAATGGGATTACTGGCTCTGTTCTCCTTTGCGAATCCCGTTGATGTAGCACAAGCAATTCAAAAATAGGGGGTTAGAGCATGAGTAAAGGTAAAGTTATCGTAGTTGGCGGCGGTCTGGCAGGCTTAATGTCTACAATCAAAGCTGCTGAAGCCGGACATCCGGTCGAGTTGTTTTCTCTTGTTCCTGTAAAACGCTCTCACTCTGTTTGTGCGCAGGGCGGTATTAACGGGGCGGTAAATACAAAAGGTGAAGGGGATTCTCCGTGGATCCACTTTGATGATACGGTATACGGTGGGGACTTCCTCGCAAACCAACCACCTGTAAAAGCAATGTGTGATGCCGCACCTGGCATTATTTATATGTTTGACCGCATGGGCGTTATGTTTAACCGTACACCAGAAGGATTGATTGACTTCCGTCGTTTCGGGGGTACACAGCATCACCGTACAGCTTTCTCTGGGGCTACGACTGGGCAGCAGCTTCTGTACGCTTTGGACGAGCAAGTACGCCGTTGGGAAGTAAACGGTCTTGTTACAAAATACGAAGGCTGGGAATTCCTATCCGCAGTTATTGATGATGAAGGCGTATGCCGTGGTATTACTGCACAGAACTTGCGCTCAATGGAAGTGAAATCTTTCAAAGCAGACGCGGTTATTCTCGCGACAGGTGGCCCTGGTATTATTTTTGGTAAGTCTACGAACTCCGTTATTAATACGGCGACAGCTGCATCTGCAGTATATCAACAAGGAGCGACCTACGCGAACGGAGAGTTTATCCAGATTCACCCGACTGCGATTCCTGGGGATGACAAGCTGCGTCTGATGTCTGAGTCTGCTCGTGGTGAAGGTGGACGCGTATGGACGTATAAAGACGGTAAGCCATGGTACTTCCTGGAAGAAAAATATCCAGCTTATGGTAACCTTGTTCCACGTGACATCGCAACACGTGAAATTTTCGATGTTTGTGTTAACATGAAGCTAGGTATTAATGGCGAGAACATGGTATATCTCGACCTGTCACATAAGGATCCGCATGAGCTGGATATTAAGCTGGGCGGTATTATTGAGATTTATGAGAAGTTTGCCGGTGACGATCCGCGTAAAGTTCCAATGAAAATCTTCCCTGCTGTTCACTATTCCATGGGTGGTCTGTGGGTCGACTATAACCAAATGACGAAGATTCCTGGTCTGTTCGCTGCGGGTGAGTGCGATTACTCCCAGCACGGTGCGAACCGTTTGGGTGCTAACTCCTTGTTGTCGGCAGTATTCGGCGGTATGGTAGCTGGACCGAAAGCGATTGAGTATATTCAGGGATTGAACAAGTCTTCTGAAGATGTTTCGTCTACCGTTTTCGATGCACAAGTGAAGAAAGAACAAGAGAAATACGATCGTATTACGAACATGACAAGCGGTACGGAAAATGCGTACAAGATTCACCGTGAGCTTGGGGAATGGATGACTGACAATGTAACGGTTGTTCGCTATAACGATAAATTGAAGAAAACGGATGAGAAAATCCAAGAGCTCATGGAACGTTATCAGAACATCAACATTAACGATACATCCAAATGGAGCAATGCAGGCGCTTCTTTCACTCGTCAGCTGTGGAATATGCTTACGCTTGCTCGCGTTATCACCATTGGTGCGCTTGAGCGTAACGAAAGCCGTGGTGCGCACTACAAACCGGACTTCCCAGAACGTGATGACGAAAACTTTATGAAGACTACGATGGCTAATTTCGACCCGACAACCAATGCACCGAAGATTTCGTACGAAGATATCGATGTGTCGCTAATTAAACCTCGTAAGCGTGACTACTCGACAAAACACGAAGTAGCCGAGAAGAAATAGCAGAAAAAAAGGGGTGAAGAGAAATGGCTGAACAACAAAAAACCATTCATTTGATTATCACCCGTCAGGACGGCCCTGATGGAACGCCATATAAACAGGAATTTAAAATTCCGTATCGTCCGAACATGAATATTATCAGTTGTCTGATGGAAATCCAGCGTAACCCGGTAACGGTCGATGGTAAGGAAGTTGCTCCGATCGTATGGGAAATGAACTGCCTCGAAGAGGTATGTGGTGCTTGTTCCATGGTTATTAACGGCAAGCCGCGTCAATCTTGCACGGCGCTCGTTGATAAGCTTGAACAGCCGATTCGTCTGGAGCCAATGAATACATTCCCGATCAACCGCGACCTTGCTGTTGATCGCAGCCGCATGTTTGATGCGTTGAAACGTGTAAAAGCATGGATTCCGATTGATGGTACACATGATCTCGGACCTGGACCGCGCATGCCAGAGGTAGATCGTCAATGGGCATATGAATTATCCCGTTGCATGACTTGTGGCGTATGCTTGGAAGCATGTCCGAATGTAAATGACAAGTCTCCGTTCATTGGTGCGTTTGCGATCTCCCAGGTACGTTTGTTCAATGAACATCCGACTGGTAAGATGAATGCTGAAGAGCGTTTGGAGGGTCTAATGGGTGAAGGAGGCATTACCGATTGTGGTAACTCGCAAAACTGCGTGCAATCCTGCCCGAAAGGTATTCCGCTTACCACGTCCATCGCTTCGATGAACCGTGCTACAACGGTATATTCAATTAAGAATTTCTTCCGTAGCTAATACAGACATACAGCAGCACTCCGCCACTTTGGCGGGGTGCTGTTTTTTGATAGTAAAAAACTTTTATTTGTTATCTAATTTTTCTTATTTGGTTGACATATAAAGTGGCGTCTCTTTATAATTAATGTTAACCTTACTATAAAATGCGTTTACAATATGAGGAGGGGCCATGCAGACACCAGTATTAGAAACAAAGCCGAAGACTGATTGGGAAACGCTTGCAGAGGAAGTGCTCGCAGGTAAGAAACTTACGAAGGAAGAAGCGTTGAGCATTTTACAGGCACCGGATACCGAAGTACTGACATTGCTTCAGGGAGCATACCGTATTCGCAGCTACTACTATGGGAATAAAGTAAAGCTCAATATGATTATTAATGCGAAAAGCGGGCTCTGTCCGGAAGACTGTGGCTATTGTTCTCAATCCATCGTCTCTAACGCACCGATAGAGAAGTATCCACAACTTTCTAAAGATGTATTGGTCGATGGCGCCGCTAAAGCGAAAGAATCAAAAGCAGGTACATACTGTATTGTCATGAGCGGCCGTCGTCCAACCGATAAGGAAGTAGATAATGTGGTCGAGGCAGTGCGTGAGATAAAAGATCAGCATAATATGAAGATTTGCGCTTGTTTGGGGCTGATTACACCAAATCAAGCAGCAAAACTAAAAGAGGCGGGCGTTGATCGGTTCAACCATAATATCAACACATCGGCAAGCAACCATAAAAATATTACATCTACTCACACGTATGATGACCGTATCAACACATTGAATGCTGTTAAGGAAGCAGGTATGTCTCCTTGTTCTGGCGTTATTCTCGGTATGGGTGAAAGTGATGAAGAGATTGTTGATATGGCATATGCGTTGTATGAAATTGATGCCGATTCTATTCCAGTTAACTTTTTAAATGCGATTCCGGGCACTCCATTGGAATCGATGAAAAAGCTGGGAGCAATAAAGTGCCTTAAAGCACTTGCACTATTCCGTTACATTAATCCAACAAAAGAAATTAGAATCTCCGGCGGCAGGGAAGTAAACTTACGCCATCTGCAACCGATAGGGTTGTATGCCGCCAATTCAATATTTGTGGGAGATTATTTGACAACAGATGGTCAGCGAACACAATGGGACCATGAAATGATTGAAGACCTTGGATTTGAAATTGAAGAGTGTGCATTCGATAGTGAGCCTCCTGTATTAAACCGGGACAAATGAATAAGCAAGTACCATATAAAAGCTTCCCTTGAATAAAACGAGGGAAGCTTTTGTGTCGATAGAATATTTTGTTAAAATAGTAAGAGAATAAGAATAGTCAATAAAAGCAGGGAGTGGAGAATACGATGGCAAGAGCCGACTATATTCAGCCTAATCTTGAAGAGTGGCTGGCCGCATTTCATTTTTCGACTGACATTACGATCCGTTATTGTGAAACTGACATGTCCGGTCACGTAAATAATACGAGTCACCTTATTTATTTTGAGCAGGGAAGAGTTGAATATTTTGATCAGCTTGGGTTGGGGGAAAGTGCGCTGAGCCATGATGGGGAAGTAATGGTTGTAGCTGCAGATATTACCTGTCATTATCATAGTGAAGCATTCTTTAGGGAAAAGCTAAAGCTTGGTGTACGGATTGCACGGCTTGGAAACAGTTCTCTGGATCTGGAATATTGCCTCCTTGCCGTTGAGAAGAATAGGCTGGTAGCGACCGGACGGGGAACTATTGTACTCGTTGATAGGAAGACAAGACGAAATGTGTCAATTCCGAAGAATGTACGTGAAAATATCATTGCATTTGAGCAGATGGAGATGATTCGATAACTTCATGTTTTTTCATGGTATTCCACTCCCATATCTTCGCCTGCAATATCCTGTGCTGTCCCCGCGACAGAGTGCAGGAAAAAAAACGAGAGAACAACTCGATGATAGAGAGCACCTTATCGAGCGATTCGGATTGGAGCCGGTTCATTTGTTGGAATATCGGCGAAATGACTATACGTTACAGGATTGTCTTGAAGCATGTTTTCGATTTGGGGACGTTGTGTTTGCTTTCCGGCATGTGCCATTACCCATCTGGCAACTTAGTCGACATGAAATTGGCGTACCAGCGCTGGCACTGAATCGAACGAGATGGATTTTTACTATGCATGCTGAGTATCATGCCGAGCTGCAAACGATGTTCCCGGCTGTTCCAATTTTTCTGCTACATGAGCGAAAGGGAAAGCTTTACGTCTCCTCTGAAAAGATAAATGATTAGTGAAGCATACTTAGGAATGGATGAGGATGAGCAAATTTTTGACAAGTAAGCGAACCGTGGAAAAGGTAAGCGAATATAATGTGTCGCAGGCCCAAATTTCCCGTTTTCCTGAACCACCTATCTTCCCGGGTCATAAAATATGGTGACTGTATCCCTAGCCTTGCACTTGAGAGCCCAGGCCAAGGAGGGGTAGCACTTTTGAGTAACGAACAGAAAGCCAAGCCGCTATTGACCAACCGGGAACGAGAGGTATTTGAACTACTCGTGTTAGACAAGACAACGAGAGAAATCGCCCAGCAGTTATTTATTAGTGAAAAGACGGTGCGCAATCATATTAGCAATATAATGTATACCAATTGAAAATATATAAAGAGCCCTTTAAATGGGCTCTTTATACTTCCTCGGTGTGGGTAAGCTGTGGATAATAGGAATATTTGTTTTGGCTTTTTATTGAAAAGAGGAGATCTAATGGACTCTTTCTCTATTTATTAGCCCAAATCCTTTTCTATATAAATTACACTTGATAGTTTGACAGGGGAGTGTGGTTGGAAGCAGGGGATTCGGAAAAAAGAAGAGGTTGGATGCGCCCTGCGATCCGACAGAAGAAAGGCCAGCGTGAGTTTTTCCGCCCGCTCTCGCCCTTCCTTCTTTTCTTACCTCCCCCATAAACATTTGTCGATTTATCAAATCAGATGTATATAGGTCTATAGATTAGACAAGTTTCGACATAATGATACAAATGATATACCTTACTTTCACAGGTAGTGCATTTTTTGCACTTTATTCCATTTAATGGGCGTTGTAGTATGGAATCAAGAAAACGAAGGTGGGGGGATAGCATGAAAGCAACAGGTGTTGTTCGTAAAGTGGATGAGCTGGGACGGGTAGTACTGCCGATTGAATTGCGTCGTACGTTAGGGATTGCTGAAAAGGATGGATTGGAGATTTTTGTGGACGGTGAACAAGTAATTTTGCGTAAGTATCAGCCAGCATGTTCATTCTGTAATTCAATGGATGATGTGAAAGAGTTTAAAGGAAAGATGATATGTGGAAGCTGCCAAGAAGAGATAGCTAAATGCAAATAGGGAAAAAAGCTACCGGGTGAGAAAGGCCAGGTAGCTTTTTAAATATTTTTCTCTTTTAGGGATTTTGCTACATTGCTATCAATCTAAAAGATTCTTCCTCCTAATTAGTTTTTATTTTTTATCACACCTGTTGATTATTCATATATTGGAAGGGATAAGATGCACGCGTCGGCATGCTCCCTCGTCTTTTTCTCGCAAGGAAGAGATACGGCTGCTTTGTGGCATCAAGGCTGGACCGGCAAAACATCAGGGTTTTTCGGGTGCGGGAGACGAACTGCTGCCCGTTTGAGGCACGGTGTGGTGGCTATCCACTCTGGATCGTACTGGATAATCAACACTCTTGATAAATTACACTTGATATTTTGATATGGTAGCGTGGTTGGAAGTAGGCAATTCAGAAAAAGAAGAAGTTGGATGCGCCCTGCGCTCCAGCCGAAAAAAGGCAAACGTGTCTTTTTCCGCCCGCTCCGGCCCACCGCCCTTCCTCCTTTTCTTACCTCCTACCACAAGAATATGTAAATGTATAAAGTGAGATGTATATAGTGTCAATGTCAACAAGGATTTTTAAATAATGATCGAGCATTTAATGAGCTGACGGGAAGCGATAGTTGAATAAATAAAAAGCCTGTTGAGACTTTCTCGACAGGCTGAAAAACCCTAAATTACTTAAGATTTAGGGTTTTAATTCTTTTCCCGAGCATCACTTTCGCCAACACTATTACCCCTTATTCTGCCTCCTAATTTATCGCAAATTCACTAAGAGAGAAAAATATATTTCGAATTGAGAGTTAATTCAGCGTAACTATATAAATTACACTTGATATCTTGACAGGGCAGCGTGGTTGGAAGGAGGAGATTCAGAAAAAGAAGAGGTTGGATGCGCCCTGCGCTCCAGCCGAAGAAAGGCAAACGTGTCTTTTTCCGCCCACTGCCCCTCCTTCTTCCCTCTCACCACAAGAATTTGTCGATGTATCAAATCAGATGTACATAAAATTCTTAACATCTTAATTATCAAAACCAACCTCAGATGGAAACAGGGCAGTCCTACTGTCCACATCGCATACGATACTACACGGAGGTGGTGAGAATGAAAAAGCAAAGAAAAAGCAATCTGAAACTTGGCAAAGAGACGTTTGGCGACAAAGACATTTACGAAGCCTTTGCCGAGGCGCTAAGTCCTTACTTTGTCATTTCACCCAAGCCAGAAGAAGAGAAAGCTAGCAATAAAAGCTCCTAAGCAGGGGCTTCCTGATAGGACAAGCTTTGAAAACTGAATAGGAGGAAACGGCATACATCAAATCACAACGGCCGATGAATTGACAGATATCTGATAGAAACAGTACTGGAAGGAAAAAAAGGCCACTGGGCGCGGGAACGCTCAAATGGCCTAGGCACTTAATCATGTAAAAAAATAATAACATATGTTCGTATGTGTAGCAAGTCTATCTTGAGCTTGTTGCTATATAAATTACACTTGATATTTTGACAGGAGAGTGTGGTTGGAAGGAGGAGATTCGGAAAAAGAAGAGGTTGGATGTGCCCTGCGATCCGGCAGAAGAAAGAAACACTGCAACAACTCCTACAAGTAGTAAATAGGGAAGATAACTTGTTAGATGGAGAAACAATATTCAAACGTAAAAGTGAACGGGTATGGAACGAAGAGAAGAGCATGGGAAGACAAATATGAACCAGCGAACGCTTCAGAAAGCTGGCAAATGCGTGCACATGATGTAGAGGAGTTCAGCGAAATTGTTCAACGGCATGGTATGTAGGAAACAGGCATCGAGAAGTTCGCGGTAACTGCTCGGGAAGCAGACTATCAAATGGACCTGGAAGATTACGAAAGAGAGCAATTGCGTGAAGTAGAATATTGGTTGCCCGCCGGAGAGGCTCGGTGGGTGGCCTATAAAGTGATGAGTTAAGCGTTTATTTTTTTGGTTTCTTTCTGCGTACTAGTTTATCAACTAAGAACGGTATAGAGAAACAAAAAACAGGAAGTAAGATTGCTATTACAATAAAGCCGACTGCAGGATAGTTTAAGACAAACTCATATATCTTGCTCATAAATAAAATCACCCTATCATTTTTAAGATAAGTAAGAGAACTATATAAATTACACTTGATATTTTGACATGGTAGCGTAGTTGGGGGTGGGAGAGTGAGAGAAAGAAGAGGTTGGATGCGCCCTGCGCTTCAGCCGAAGGAAGGCAAACGTGTCTTTTTCCGCCTGCTCCCGTCCACCGCTCTTCCTTCTTTTCTTCCCTCTCACCACAAGAATTTGTCGATTTATTAAATCAGATGTATATAGTCACAATAAAAAGGCCGACACAAGGCCGGCAATGAAAAGAAGGTTGTTTGTGAAGCAATCACACCTTCAATATACCATATTTAGGTAAATGGGTAAATAAGGAAATTAATAAAAGGAAATAAAAAGGGCCGGAACGAGTCCGGCAATTAACGAATGGATGTGGCATCTCAAGAACGGGATACTGCTAGTATATTTTGCTAGATAAAAATAGTGAGGGAAAAAAGGACAAACGGGCAATAAAAGGGCCGACGTAGGTCGGCGTAATTCTGGTCCCAATTATGCTAATGAAAGGATACTATATAAGTTACAGTTAATATTTTGACATGGTAGCGTGGTTGGAAGTAGGAGAGATAGAGAAAGAAGAGGGTGGATACGCCCTGCACCCCGGCAGAAAAAAGGCGGACATGTCTTTTTCCGCCCGCTCCCGCCCACCGCCCTTCCTTCTTTTCTTATCTCTCACCACAAGAATTTGTCGATGTATCAAATCAGATGTATAGAACCGATAATAGACTTAAAGGTAGTGAAGAGTACAGTAGGTTTTTGAGTCACCATGAACCAGATGTTGCTTGGCTATTAGCTGAGGTTGAACGATGCAAAAAAGCTTTAAGAGAAATTAGGGATCATGATGCTTATAGCTGGAATAATGACAGGCAGTTTATTCACTCTCGGATTAATGAAGTGTTGAAATAAAAAATATCCCCTCCTTTATAGAGGGGGAACCGTTGAGGGGAATAAATCATAATGCTATTACCTATATAATATATTCCCCAGGTTCAGAGGAAATAAACATGAAGTTCTTCTGTAGTCTGCTAACTACAGAAGAAAGATAAAGAAATACTGGCGTAATATACAATACGAGTCATAAATAGAAAAAGTTTCAAATAAAAAATATCCCTACAATTTGTCAACCATAGGGATAGGACAGAGGAGGATAATACACTTCTCTATACGAGGCCTTAACCAAAAAGTTACAAAAAAGCCCCCTCTCCAGATTCACGGTGAGGAGAGGGGAAGAGACGTAGAAAAGTGTCTAAAACTAGACGACTTTAACTATACCACACTTAAAGGAAAAAAAAGCTAATTAATTGTAAAAAAAACCTTTCAGTTTGCCAACCGATAAGGGACTCCCTGTTCTTACCTGCAGGAATATTTTACTATGAAAAGGGGAAGTCGTTATGCAAATGTCGTTTTTGCCGAAAATTGATCGGAAGGCAGCGCAAAATAGGGTTGAAGAAGCACTGGAGACGGCGCGTATTTACAAGCCGATCGGCTTTGTTCGTCGGAAGATGAAGAACACCTCTGCCTATGAAGCGAGGTATCATGGTACGACGAACAAAACAGCCGATACAGCAGCAGACTGTGCTGTTTGGTAGATAAGGAAGAAGAAATTAGGACACTGACAGAACGTGTGGAACAGGCGATGAGCCGGTTTTAGGCAAGAAGGAAAGGAGCTTATTGAGAGAAGCGCCATTTAGAAGACGAGAGCTTTGATTATATCGTTGCTGGTGAGGTAGGACTGAGTGAACGGACATATACACGGATAAAGGCAAGGGTGTTTTATAAGCTGGCGTTTATGTTGAAGCTGGAAGTGTTGTTTGAGGATCCAGACCCAGTGCCAGCGTAAGGAGAAAAAAGATGATATAGACGAGTGCGGCCGTTTCTGAAAGAGAAACGGTCTTTTTGTTTTTTAAACAGATGCACAATATCATTTCGTTGGTTTTGCTGTACGAATTTGATACATATAATTAAAAAAGCTTACTATTTAACTTAAAATGAATGAGTTATATTTATTTTACTTTTTTAATTACGGATTTTTAGAAAGGGAGAGAGTAAATGAAAAGAAAAAATGCTTTATCTTTACTAAGCAATGAAGAGTTATTAAAAATATATATGCAAGCAATCTCTCTTGATCTAGAAAGTGATTTTATACAGTTGATTAAAGCGGAATTAATAAGAAGGGGCATTCGATTCTAGTATATTCTTGATATGGAAGTGAGAAGTCGTAGCGATAGAAATATGATATGATGATAGCGTTAGAAGATAAGCGAAGGGGCCGTTCCAAGGGAACGGTTTTTTTGTTACTTTATTTATGACTGTTGTAACTTTAACTATGACCAACGTAGTACCGATAATATAATTGCTTAGAAATTATATTAAGGAGATAGAAGCATGAAGAAAAAGGTAATCGGTGGACTTATGGTTGCTACAATGGCATTTTCGAGTGCAGGAGTTGTATCAGCTGCAAATATTGGTCATTTAAATGGAATTGATTTAAGCAATATGGGTATAGAGACAGCGTTAATGCTTGTTCAATCACAAAGGCAACAACTGTTAGATTCTCAATTACAAAATCAAATGAAAGAAGTTCAGCAGAGAAATAATCAAATTACTGAATTAAATCGGCAGTTGGGAGATTTAAAAAGAGAGTTAGATAATACCCGGGATGAAAAACAAAAAGAAGCATTACAAAAACAAATTGAAAGTTTAAAAGGTCAAATCGATTCTCTGGGCTCTGCTGCACAAATGGATATGCTACGACTTCAGAGTCTTTCGAACAAGCGTAATGAAGCATTTGATGTTATGACGGACTTTGTTAAAAAGATGCAGGATAGTAGAAATTCAATTATCAGTAACATGCGCTAATTGTAATTTGAAAGTAGATAGTAGTCACTCTTCGGAGTGGCTTTTTTGTTATCCATTTTCCGTACTTTAATAGTCAAAAAGCGTACAATCTAGTGTTTGGAACAGAGCGTAAAAACTTTCAGGCGTGGCAGCGGCTAAATGGACGATTAAAACGTTTTGAAAACAAGGTGAAGTGGGTTGATGCGTTTGCGGAAAAGAATAACCTATCTAAAAAAGACAAAAGAAATAGTGCTCCCTTAATAAGAACGCCTTATTTCTTATTGGCATACTAACAAAAATATATTTTCAAATAAAAATATTGAGATTATGGAATTTATGTAATATAATGTAATTACAATAAATGGGAGGTGCTTTATGAAGAAATTTTTAGTAGGTAGTTTATGTGGACTAGCTTTAATGGCTGGATTAACAGGCTCGGCATTTGCTTCTACAACGGCAGATACTACTACAAATGTCTCTACAGTATCGGCATATGTCCCAGGCGAATTTATGAGAATCAAAGTCGGTGAATCTTGGGACATGCTCCCGCAAGGTAGTGGTTATGAATATGAATTATATAGTTCCGATGAAATATATGTAAACTCAAAAGGTAAAGTTACGGCTTACGGACCAGGGAGCGCTGAAGGCAGAGTATATGATAGAGACGGAAACCTTGTAGCTAGATGGTATATTACTGCTACATATTAAAATAAAGTTTTAATATAATATGAACTAGAAAATAACATCAAAAAACAGATTTCATGTATTAAGCCCCGTTTAATCAAAAATGCCGGTAATCCCTAAGATATAGGGTGCCGGCATTTGTAGTTATAAAAACTATGAGCTTTCCCCCACTTTCCTCTTTTTCTTTTAGCTAACTTCATAGATATGTGACGGTACCCTTTATTTACGAACTTATTGTAACAAAAATCTCTTTTCGCAACGGGTGTTAAAAAACCAATACCTCCCACACTTTTTGCTTATCTAGATTACAGCATGATAAACTAAGGGCAACCGAATAAATCAGATAGCCGCTTCTCTTTTGAGGCGGCTTTTCTTATGCCTTTATACGTCACTCCTCCCTTATCGTTCATGACATACGTTTATTGCAGGGGCAAATGCAATGAAGTGGAACGAATCGCAGCGGCCTCCTGGTACCGGAGTAAACCAGGATATCAACCAAAGGGGCGTAGCTAACTATATACATCTGATTTGATACATCGACAAATTCTTGTGGTGAGAGGGAAGAAAAGAAGGAAGGGCGGAAAAAGACACGTTTGCCTTTCTTCTGCTGGAGCGCAGGACGCATCCAACCTCTTCTTTTTCTGAATCGCCTCCTTCTAACCACGCTACCCTGTCAAAATATCAAGTGTAATTTATATAGTTGCGCTTTTTTCGTTGGTAGAAAACAAGGGAAGCGGATATGTTTTGGATTTAGAGATGTAGTTATAGCAATCCAAAATTTTTAAATCCCCAGCTTGCTATAAGGAGAGGTGCGATTTGAATGATAAGCAAAAAAAGTAAAATCCCTAAAATTCATACTTTTATATTCTTCATTGGCGCCTCCTTTTTCCCTTATTTTAGCATATAAAACTGTTTACAGTACGATAGCCAGTTTTTTTATTGGGAGGGAAAATACGTTGATAAATGCAGGCGGGATGCAGACGTATAAACAAGAAAGGAAAGGTTGCTATGAGGTAGTAGGAAATCAATATATTGTTTTTACACGGTGTTGGAGCACCTAGACAAAAATTCCTACTCTGTTCTATCGTTGGCATTCTGAATCACTATAAGACATGGGTGGGAACTGATTTCAGTACCGGCCCATAGGAGACAGTATATCGGTTGGGGATTGACTCGGGGCTCCAACGATAGATTAAAAGAAAGGAATTTTGTTACAATCAAAGTGAAATATAATTTGGTAAAAAGGAAGAGACATGTATGATGAATGGTCCAAATCCAAATAGTGTGTTTCCCATGCCCGGAGTTCATATTGGCGATGGAGCGATCATTGCAACAAACTCCGTAGTAACTAAAGATGTGGAGCCTTATACGATTGTAGGTGGGAATCCCGCTTCGGTTATCCGAAATCGATTCAATGAAGAAGTAACTGAATGGCTCCTTCAACTCCAATGGTGGGAATGGGATATTGAAGAAATCACTAAATCCATATCAGTCTTGTGTAGCAATGATGTGAAGCAACTAAGGAATCTGGTAAACCAACATAAATAATCAAAAAATGAGTGAGGAATCGATTTTTTGTCCATCACTCATTTTTTATTGTGATTATTAAAAAGGGTTGCAGTATACCATGATAATTCTTAAATAAAAAACCACTATTAATTCTTGAAGGTAACAGGGGTTGCAGGCGGTGTATCGATTATCTTCATAAATAAACAAGAGTAAGTAAAAGTAAGCGATAAAGAAGAAATATGCGAATGAGTATATAGCTATAATTACTGTTGACGATCTAAATAGCCTTCTGGTTATATTTAATAATTAAGGTATTAATTACAAAATTAAAGGAGATGGTTTCTTGCTTGAAACAAACCGATGTTTACTTACCAAACTACAACAAGCTAATTATGAAGATGTAAAAAAACTATATGTTAATGAGGAAGTAAGAAAATATCTCGGAGGAACTTTGAAAGAAGAGACGATTAAAAAAAGCTTTTTTAAGATGGTTCAACCCACAATAGACTCATTATACTGGGTTGCTAGAGAAAAACATAGTAATGAGTTTATAGGGTTGATTTCTCTGGACACTCATCACGATGGTACAAGCACTGAAGTTTCATATCAGTTGCTTCCTCAGTGGTGGGGAGCTGGGTATGCTACTGAATTAGTTAAAGAGATTATTGACTATGCATTTAATCAACTAAATTTACCAGAAGTAATTGCTGAGACACAAACAGCTAATAACGCCTCTCGTAGGCTTTTAGAAAGATTGGGTATGGAATTAGTACAAACCGTACAAAGGTTTGGAGAAGAACAAGCGATTTATGGTATTAAAAATTCTTAAACATTCCTTTAGGTAAATAAGAAACCAAAAGGGTGGTTGTTCATTCATCGGTTACTGAAGAAGTGAGATAATGCGGCTTTAGTGGACAAGGAAAAGCAAGTAATGTGCAGATGATGCATTTTTTTGGAATAAAACTCCTGCTAATGACCATAATATACCTTGTTGGGGTAGCGTCTAGTGGGTGATGCTAAACGTGTTCCGGACGTGAAGCGGGGTATGGACACAAGGCAATGGAACGAGCAGGGCGTGTTTTGCTCTGCTGTCCATTCGCAAAACAAATAACTCAACCTATTATTTTATATTGTGTCACACCTATTGATTATCCATATATCGGAAGAAATAAGATGCACGCGTCGGCGTGCTCCCTCGTCTTTTCCTCACAAGGAAGGGACAGGCCGCTTGGTAGGGGTAAAAAGCGGCCCTCTACGCTTCCGTGCGGGAGACGAACCGACGCCCGTTTGGGGCACGGTGTGGTGACGATCGGGCACAAGACGGGAGCAGCAACAGCTATACGAGATGGAGTAAGAAACGTCATACATACCCTTTTTCCAGACATTATGATGGGAAATGTTATGACTGTAACGGGTGGCGGTGTAGTATTGGATAAGTACCGTGCCGTCCAACCGTATCCGGTTATGAAGACAGAGGGCATCCATCATTATGAAATTACACTATATAAATTACACTTGATATTTTGACAGAGGAGTGTGGTGGGAAGGAGGCGATTCGGAAAAAAGAAGAGGTTGGATGGGCCCTGCGATCCGACAGAAGAAAGGCCAGCGTGTCTTTTTCCGACTGCTCCCGCCCACCGCCCTTCCTTCTTTTCTTCCCTCTCACCACAAGAATTTGTCGATTTATTAAATCAGATGTATATAGAAGCGACAAATGACGCTTAGTTTATCAGAAATATTTTCCATTTTCTTTTCTTTCTTGGTAAAATGATAGAAAAAAGGGGGAAATAGGATGAAAAAAGCCGTCATCGCTTTCTTATTTGTATTTCTTTTACTTCCTGGACTTGTTTCTGCACAAGAGTACACAGAACCAGCAACAATCAAAAAGGTCTATTATGATGCAGAGGCACAAGCTTATTACATCCAAACAGTTGATGAAAATCAGGAAGAGTTCTGGCATTATGGTCTGGTCTTTGCACTTAAAGAAGACAAGGCGCTTACCAAGTATTTAAACCAAACCTTGGTAAATAAAAACGCTATGGTAACGTATGAGGATTACGAGAGTGACGACCCGGAAGATTGGGAACTGCTTGATTTTGTTATTGTTGACTAAATAAAATACCCTTGGTATCCATAAGTGGGTGGAAAAGAATCACGCATATGGCGTGCATCCCCTTTGTTTTTCTACAGCAAAGCTGCATAAGGGCAACTAGAGCTGTTGCCTACAGCCCCAGCTAAGTTTTCTTTATTGTGTGGAGCGTGTAGCGCAAAGGACGAAAATGAAGGGAACACGTCTGCGCGTGCACCTTCTTTCTTCCACCTTATGGATAATCAACAGGTGTGAATTATTAGTTTATAATTGCGTTCTAAGGGGGGGAAAATGGTTAAAATTTTAAAATGCATTGCAACGCTGGTAATTTCAGTATCATTGTTAGGAACGACAAGTGTCGGATCGGCTACTACAAATTCACTTACTGAACAGGAAAAACAACAATATTATAAGCAGTATGTGGAAATTGTGGAAGAAGTGATGCAGAAGAAAATAGGTATTCATATTGAAGTGCTGCCAATGGAACAGTTTCAACCAGAAGATTGGGTTGAACCAAAAGAATATGAAGCAAGGATTCAAAATATGGTAGATAGATATTTGACAGTTGAACGTGAAACATTAAATGCTCTATCATCAACTACCAATAAAGTAGTTAGGAATTTAAATGGAGAAACGACAAAAACAACATACATTTATATTCCTGATATTATTCGTGAAATTGAGGTTACAGGTAAATTTGAAACGCAATACAACGCATACCATGACCGTCAAGTGTTTGGAAAATTAGAAAATATTTCAACCCAAGCCGCAAGTTCTGTTGGCACGTGGGAGCAAACATCTTATGAGGCTTCTTTAATAGATGGTGGTCGAACATATAGCATTCGCATTGAAGGTATTTATAGTTTAAATGGTTTATCCAATGAGAAAGCGTTCACTATAGAGTTTCATTGTAATGAAGTCGGTAAAATATATTGATTTAATATTTTGAAAGATCAGCTTCTTATTAACAATATCATGCTCTCACTTTATACACTCTTATACATGTCATTTTAAAAATAGATATTTCTCGACATCCTGGGGAGGCTGTACGTACAGTCTCCTTTTTCTATTGCCAGAAATGGGGTGAATACATGGCAGATGGCTTTGTCATTAAAGGATTAGACAGCCGTCAACTGCTCGCATTCACAAAGAACAAATTTCCGCGAGCAGTAGAGGCATGGTGTGAAGGTTTAGCGATGCGCTTCATGGAGTGGGTAGCCTGTAGATACAACCGCCTGCAAAACTCCTTTATCACCGCCTCGATGGTCCAATCAGACGAAGATGCCTACTTCGAGAGGATTGGTCGGGGCGGAAATGTAGCTGTTCTTGCCGGTAGCAATGTATATAAGTTATGGTTAATATTTTAACATGGTAGCGTGGTTGGAAGTAGGGGAGATGGAGAAAGAAGAGGGTAGATATGCCCTGCGCCCCGGCAGAAAAAAGGCGGACGTGTCTTTTTCCGACCGCTCCCACCCACCGCCCTTCCTTCTTTTCTTTCACCACAAGAATTTGTCGATTTATCAAATCAGATGTATATAGATTACGCCGACCACGTAAATGAACTGCACCCTGTCAAGTAGACAATGGAAATAATAAAAATGATTTAAGCGGCTTTAGCTCTATATTCCATAGGGCTAAAGCCGTTTAATCGTTTTTGGTATCTATCATAATTATAAAAATGGATGTACTCATCTATCGCCAGAGAAAGTTCCTCAAACGTCTTATATTGATGTAAATAATACTTTTCACATTTCAGTGTTCCCCAATGTAAGTAACGGTTGTAAAATCCCTAATAACGCCGTTTTCAAATTCCCCAAAAATAACGGATAATCGTTTTGAAACTTTTACATCACGGAGTGGAGAAACGATGGTCAAGATTGGGGAGTTTTTTATGATTCGAGAATTACATAACAAGGGCTGGACACAAATAGCTATTGCTGAAGAAATGGGCTTTGACCCAAAAACAATTCGAAAGTATTTAAATCAGGATCAACTACCAGAGAGGAAGAAAAGAGAGAAAAAACCTGGAAAGCTTGACGCCTTTAAAACCTACATACTTCAGAGAATCCAAGAAGGAACGACAAACTGTTCTGTTCTTTACGATGAGATTAAAGCGATGGGATATGAGGGAAAGGCAACAATTTTACGGGATTTTGTACAGCCCTACCGGGCTCAGCCTAAGAAACAAGCGACCGTAAGGTATGAAACACCACCGGGGAAGCAAGCTCAAATGGATTGGGGTTATGTAGGAAAATATGAAGTGGACGGGCAGTTAAAAGACGTGTACGCCTTTGTCATGGTACTTAGCTATTCCCGAATGAAATACATCGAGTTTACAACAAGTATGGATTTAGAGAACTTAATGAAATGCCACATGAATGCTTTCGCCTACTTTAATGGTGTTCCTGAACAAATTCTTTACGACAATATGAAGACAGCTGTTATTCGACATACGCCAGTGGAAATTCGATTTAACCGAAGGTTTGAAGATTTTCTTGCTTACTATGGCATCACACCGAAAGCGTGTCGTCCAAAGAGACCGCAAACAAAAGGAAAAGTAGAGAACGTTGTAGGATATTTAAAGAAGAATTTTTTCCAACGAAAACACGAACCCACATTACGGGCATTAAACGAAGACATTCGTGTATGGCTGGATGAAGTGGCGAATCAAAGACCTAATCAAACAACGCTCGAATCACCTTTTAAACGATTTGAAGTGGAGCAAGCACGCTTAGGAAAATGGGCCACAAAACCGCTCTTTCCGATTACACATTGGGAAGTACGAGAGGTCAGTAAGGATTGTTTTATCTCCTATCGAGGCAAGCAGTATTCTGTACCTTTCCGGTACGCAGGACAAAAAGTGAAAGTAAAAGAAACGTTAGATCAACATATTGAGGTCTACGATGAATACGAATGCATCGCAAAACATCCACTCCTGAAAGGGCAGCTCCGCTACCATGCACAGTTGGAGCATTATAAAGGGCTGAACGTGACCACTAGTGGTTTGGCGACCCGTCACACTCAGCCCGATGCCCTTGAAGTGGAACGACGTTCCCTTCAGGTGTATGAACAACTAGAAGGGAGTGAATCATAGTGAACACTTCACTTCTAGTTGAGCGCTTGAAAAAAGTTGGCTGGCACTATACTGCCAATCAACTGGATGGTCTCTTAGAAGACGCATCTAAAAATAATGTAACATATTCGGCGTTTTTATACACCCTTCTTACGCATGAAATCGAACAGAAAGAATCTGTTGCCTTTCAGCGAAGGATGGTGAAAGCGAAGCTCCCATTTCGTAAAACGGTTCATGAATTTGATTTCTCTTTTCAACCCAGTATCCAGGAAAAACGAGTGAAAGAGGTTGTCACCTGTCGGTACATTACAAGTGGCGAAAATATTGTGCTGCTTGGACCACCAGGTGTGGGAAAAACACATTTAGCTATCGCCTTTGGCATGGAAGCCATTACTCAAGGGTACTCTACTCTCTTTGTGACAGCAGCCGATTTTGTTTCCTCGTGCCGGAAGGCACAGGAGAAAGGAACGGTGGAACGATGTATACAACGCTGGCTACGCCCCGACGTGTTGATTATGGATGAAGTAGGTTATTTTCCGTTTGACGAAATAAGTGCCAACCTTTTTTTTCAGGTGGTTTCCAAGCGATATGAAAGAGGTTCCATCATTTTAACTTCTAACAAGTCGTATATTGAATGGGGAAAAATATTTGGGGATGAGGTATTAGCAACAGCTATATTAGACCGACTTATGCATCACGTTACTACGTTTAATATCAAGGGTAATTCGTATCGTTTAAAGGAAAAACAGAAAGCGGGCATTCTGCCCGCTACCCTAGAACGTTGAAAAGAGGGAATTTGATTTCGGAGAAAAGCGGGAATTTGAAAACGGCATTGACA
>NZ_LGUG01000004.1:1284273-1284399 GCF_001274715.1 Aneurinibacillus migulanus
CTGGAAAGGCAGAGAAGGTAACAATCCTGTAGTTGAAATGACCGTCTCTCCGAGACGTACCCTGAGTAGGGCGGGACACGTGAAACCCCGTCTGAATCCGGGAGGACCATCTCCCAAGGCAAGGCT
>NZ_LGUG01000004.1:1286753-1290031 GCF_001274715.1 Aneurinibacillus migulanus
GTTGGAAATCATTCGCAGAGTGTAAAGGCACAAGGGAGCTTGACTGCGAGACCTACAAGTCGAGCAGGGACGAAAGTCGGGCTTAGTGATCCGGTGGTTCCGCATGGAAGGGCCATCGCTCAACGGATAAAAGCTACCCTGGGGATAACAGGCTTATCTCCCCCAAGAGTCCACATCGACGGGGAGGTTTGGCACCTCGATGTCGGCTCATCGCATCCTGGAGCTGAAGTAGGTTCCAAGGGTTGGGCTGTTCGCCCATTAAAGCGGTACGCGAGCTGGGTTCAGAACGTCGTGAGACAGTTCGGTCCCTATCTGTCGTGGGCGCAGGAAATTTGAGAGGAGCTGTCCTTAGTACGAGAGGACCGGGATGGACGCACCGCTGGTGCACCAGTTGTTCCGCCAGGAGCACAGCTGGGTAGCTATGTGCGGTCGGGATAAGCGCTGAAAGCATCTAAGCGTGAAGCCCCCCTCAAGATGAGATTTCCCACAGCATAAGCTGGTAAGACCCCTTAAAGATGATGAGGTAGATAGGTTCGGGGTGGAAGCGTGGCAACACGCGGAGCTGACGAATACTAATCGGTCGAGGGCTTAACCAAATAAAGTTGTCAGTTGATAAGTGACAATTGACAGTTAAGTGATTTTCCAAAAGTGTTGTTTCTTCTGATTCAGTTTTCAAGGTGCAAGCACCTTGGATAATGGATGTTGATTAAGGGATAGTTTCTTATAACTATCACCTGTTAATTATCAATTGTCCACTGATTTTGTTCCGCAGTAGCTCAGTCGGTAGAGCAATCGGCTGTTAACCGATCGGTCGCTGGTTCGAGTCCGGCCTGCGGAGCCATCTTTTCTTTAAAAATGAGAAATGCTNTATTGTGTTTGAACAACGTCGAGTTATCTTCTACGTTCAAATACGACGGTAGTACCCATAGGGTGCAACTAAAATATCGTCCGTACTACGTCGAATTAACATCTTTACCGGATGAAATCAGTGGTACTCGAGGAGTGCAGTCAAAATATTAACCCACAAAAGTGAAGTGCAGCCCTGAAGCTTATTCCAATTACTTTTGCGGGGGCCCAAAGTAATTAAGATAGTAGTCATCATAGCGTTG
The DNA here is from genome assembly GCF_001274715.1 of Aneurinibacillus migulanus. GTDB lineage: Bacteria > Bacillota > Bacilli > Aneurinibacillales > Aneurinibacillaceae > Aneurinibacillus > Aneurinibacillus migulanus. The sequence goes on from NZ_LGUG01000004.1 coordinate 1,287,863, forward strand.
CGTCAAAAAACTTTTTTACATAGAATCATGGAAAGCATTTGCTTTGCATATATTGATGTATGAGTGTATATCGGGACGTGGCGCAGCTCGGTAGCGCGCACCCTTGGGGTGGGTGAGGTCGCAGGTTCAAATCCTGTCGTTCCGACCAGTTGTTTTACATAATGGGAGTATAGCCAAGTGGTAAGGCAAAGGTCTGCAAAACCTTTATTCCCCGGTTCAAATCCGGGTACTCCCTCCATAAAACCATTTAAAAATCCTTGCAGAAACTATATAAATGTGATAAATTTAAATAGTTGACGCCATAAAAATGCGGTCGTGGTGGAATTGGCAGACACGCTATCTTGAGGGGGTAGTGGTCGTACGACCGTGCGAGTTCGAGTCTCGCGCACCATATACATAATTGGACTCATAGCTCAGTTGGTTAGAGCGCTACGTTGACATCGTAGAGGTCGTTGGTTCGAATCCAATTGAGTCCACCATACATATGAATGTACAAGTCTTTGCATAGCAAGGGCTTTTTTGTTGTTTGCATAATGAAAGGCCCGCTAATTGAGTGGGCTATTTTTGTGTTCGAGGTGCCAACTTTTTCTGGTGTGCATGCAGTGTACCAGCGGCGGTTAAAATAACATCATCTTCAGCTTCTCCATTGTTTGCTTTTGCATATCCGGCACCCCAGTCCTTTTAGCGTCGATTTAAAGTGCCGGCCTACTACATTACAGATATTCAGTTACAAAGTCGTGGTTGTGTTTCGGTCTAGTCAGTGAGCACCTCTAGTTTTTTGTCTTATTTTATTCGTGGCAGTGCTTCAACTGCGGAAGCACAGGTAGAGGAATCATCCGACGCTGTGGGAGAATTTTGGTTCCGTCAGCGCTAAGCCTCTGTTTCTCGTTACAAAGGAATACTACACGTATCCTATCTTCCTCTAAGACTTCTCCTGGATGCATTCCAGTCGTCAGTATGAATGTCAAAAGAGCAAATCATTGGTTAGATGTTGCCGCTTCGAAGAAACGTTTTATTCCTTCTGAGATCAGTGCTCGAAGCTTATTTCTTTCTATCTGCGGCAAATCTACACGCTAGCCAGGTTCAGGGCTATAATTTTTCACTTAACAGTTTGGCTATATGCTGCTGATAGGATAGAGTGTGCTTTCATTATTGTTAAAACAGAAAGTCCCTTTTCCTTCATTTGATTATTTGAACCTCTCATGGCTAAAGCCACGAGATTCCTAAGTACGGAAACCTAACGGCTTCTAATTAATTAGGCTATCCCCGTCGTTCCTACGGTTCCTGCGATTAGGCAGATAATAGTCTTTTGCCTTCAGCAAGAATATTTAAACTTGCGTTTACATCCCTGTCCCATTCACTATGGCAAGAAGGACACTTCCATTGTCGCAAGTTAAGGTTCTTAACTTCTTTATTTTGGTATCCACAACACGAACAAAGCTGTGAAGAAGCAAACGTTTTACCTACTGCAACGACAGTACGCCCATACCATTTTGCTTTGTATTCCAACATTGTTCTGAATTGATACCAAGACACTTCGCTAATGGCTTTCGCTACCTTATGATTTTTCATCATGTTCGATACTTGCAAATCTTCAATCGCAAGGATGTCGTGGTTTTTGACAAGATGCGTTGAAATTTTTTGCAAGTAGTCGCCTCGGGCATTGGCAACGCGTTCATGGATTCGGGCAACTTTTCGTTTTTGCTTTTGGTAGTTCCTCGCTTCAGACAGCTTACGCTTTTGCTTGATCGCTACTTGCTGTCGCCTGGAAAGAATACGTTGGGCTTTGGCTAACTTTTCTTCTAATGTCCGAAAAAATTTTGGATTGCCAAATACTTCTCCGTTAGATAGAGTAGCGAAATGTTTAAGCCCAACATCGATTCCAACTTCGCTGTTTGTTTTCGGCAATGGCTGTACCCCTGTTTCCACCAACAGCGAAACAAAATATTTTCCAGATGGGTTGCGTCTAATCGTAGCATGTAAAATCCGCCCTTCCACTTCCCTTGATTTTGCAAAGCGAACGCACCCAAGCTTCGGGAGTTTAATTTTATTTCCGACGATCGCAATATTTCCGTTCGTGTGTTTCGTTGTATAGGACTGAACCTTGTTCTTTTTGCTTTTGAAGCGTGGAGCATCGTTTTGCTTTTTAAAGAATCGTGAGTAAAGTAA
>NZ_LGUG01000004.1:1290105-1299349 GCF_001274715.1 Aneurinibacillus migulanus
CTCCTTCCACTAAGAAGTGATTAAAAATGAATCGACTACAGCCAATCGTTTTATTAATGAGTACTGCTTGTTCTTTATTTGGGTAGATGCGAAACTGATAAGCTTTGTTTATTAACATTAATTTCACCTCCTATTTTCACTACTATTAAAACATGGTAACAAGTTATACTCAACATTCTGGAGGGAAAATAGGCTAAAGCAAGTAAGTGTACGTATCGAAGAAGATGTAATTAAGACCGTTAAAAAAGTTTGTTTGGATGAAGATATATCGTTTCAAGAAGCTGTTCGGCAAGCATTAGAAGAGAGGTTAAAAGAGTCGGACAATCGAAAGGGATAGAACCCTTTCTTATCCGAGCATTCTTTCATCCCATGATTGAAATCACGGGTGTTCAGAACGCATTTCATAAAGACTGAATATGTAATCTCTCCTATTGTAATTGTTTTCTACATAATTTTTATATTAAGCAAAAAAAGCCCCTATTGTGTGTCGGCAGTAGGGGCAAATCAAGGGGGTTCTTACCTCACTATATACGAGACACAGAGAAGCAAAGTTACAAAAAAATACCCTCTCCAGATTCACGGTGAGGAGAGGGCAAAAAATGTAGAAAAGTTTCTAGAACTAGGCGACTTTAACTATACCATATTTAAAGGAAAAAAAGTAAATTAATTGTAAAAAATTCTTTGAAGCTATTAACCGATAAGAGATTCCTTGTTCTTTCATTTCAAAAAGATTCCACTATACATAGGAGGAGTCGTTATACAAATGTCGTTTTTTTCCGGAATTTACTATATAAATTACACTTGATAGTTTGACAGAGGAGTGTGGTTGGAAGGAGGAGATTCGGATGCTGACAGAGCGCATAGAGGGCTGTAAGCCGACTGATGAAGAAAGAGTATGTTAAAATTGGAAGTGTTTGTTAAAAAACAGGATGAGGGAAAAGGCATGAACGAGAAAAAAGAGCGACCGATTTGGGCATGGGTAATCATCGCCTGTACTGTTTTTATTTTAATTATAATTGGTTCAACAATTAGTCAATGGATGGGATTCTTAGAAATAATGCGTTTGGTTCTCTGGGCGCCTCTATTTTTTGCCGCTGTAAGTGTCGGTATTTTTGATTCGCGTTTAATGGGTGGGGTAGTTTTAGTCATAGGATATGGTGCATTACTTTTATGGCTTTTTGGAATTGTTATGTCATTAGTTAAATTAATTCGAGGATAATGACGTATATTTGGCGTGAAAATGGCCTAGATTGGTGAGTTGTTTGGCGACAGAGGTGCGCGTGGTTGCTGAAATGAAGAAAGTGAACAGCTAAGGAAAGGGGGATTGAAAGACCTGTTCTTATGGGCTGGATTTAGCGGGGTGCTGTATCAGGTTTTTAGGTGTACATACGGCATTATCTGGGCTTGTCAAGGGATTTCATAAAATAGACAGGTACCATAAAGAACAAAGTGAATATGTATAATATCAAAACTGAATAGTAAGCTCACACTCCTGAGAACCTAAGCTATATTTTATGTATAGCCTAGGTTTTCCCCTTGCATTAAGTAATAAAACAAACTATATAGGTGATTCCTGCAAACGATTTTTCCGCATTTTGCATATGTTCTCGTTATCACCTAAAAACAGAGGAGGAAAAATATGTATTACCCATCCTATTCTTATGGTACTTATCCCTATAGTGCCTATCCTATGTCGAACATGTATAATTTTCACCCTGCTTCTAACCAAGCTCAGTATACACCTGAAGAAAAGAGCCCTATTTTTCAAAGCGAAGGTGTTTCCGAAGAAAGTGTTATTACAAATGGTGAACTCGTTTCTAAAGAAGATGTTGTTAAAGAGGAATCAGTCTCCAAAAGTAATACATTTACTAAACGGTTGCTAAGTCACTTACATCAAAGAAAAGGAATGGTTATATCTGTTGCTACTCCAATCAAAGAAATTCAGGGAAGACTAGAGGAAGTTTTCCCCGATTATATTTTAGTTAATAACGATGGACAGCATTATCATATCAGATTAGAAGGTATTGTTTATATCAGTTAAGAGGTTTTATAAAAACCAGCTGTTCCTTTTTTCTAAGGAACGGTTGGTTTAACTTACATAGATGAATTAAACTAGCTAAGAAATAGGCTGTGTTAAACATGTATGTTGATTTTAGGGTATAGCATAGAAGATTCATATATTTTAATTACCTTACTTATATGTAAATTTATGAACATACATTCTTATAAGATATTATTCCAAGGGTGTTAATTATCCAATACTATCCAGCCACCATACCGTGCCTCAAACGGGCATCGGTTTGTCTCCCGCACGAAGCGTAGAGGTTGCTTTTTGCCCTAGCCAAACGGGACCGCAAAACATCTGGGTAGACGCAAAGAGGAAGACAGTTGGTGTCCTCTTTCGCCTGGACGGGGCATGCGCTCGGGAAGGGAGACGAAAGGCCTTGTTTGTGTCCCATTGCGGTGGTCTTTTCCTCTCTGAACAATCAACACCCTTGGCGCCACAAAGCGGCCGTGTCTCTTCCTTATGAGAAAAAGACGAGGGAACACGCCGACGCGTGCATCTTATTCCTTACGATATATGGATAATCAACAGGTGTGATATTATTCATTAAATCTTCCCATAATAATGGTGTTATAGTATTTACCGTCGGCAAGAATTTTGTCGTTTTTTAATATACCTTCGATTTCAAAGCCAAACCTTTTATAAAGTTTAATAGCTTTATCATTTGTTTCTAAAACATTCAAAGTAATTTTTTTAATGCCATTGGAGTCAGCCCAAGAAATAGATTCTTTTAAAAGATTTTTCCCAATCCCATGTCCCCAAAAATCTTTTAATACGCATACGCCAAATTCTACTTTATGAGAAAATCTATTTAAATAAATTCCTTCGCATCTTGAAAACCCAACGATCCGATCATGGACTACAGCAACTAAAAATAAGTTTCTTGGATTCACAGTGTCCGTTTTTATAATCTGTTTAAATCCTGGTATATCTATGGACGCCTCCCCTTTTTCTCTATCCAAATTTTCCGTCTCTCCATCAATCTGTAATCTTAATTCAGACAAATCTTTTGCATCTTTATCGATTGCAGATCTAACAGTATAATTTAGCCCATTAACATAAAATTCTTGTTTGTTAATTATCATGACATACTCCATTCATATTAAGTTGATTTAGAAAAATAAAACAAGGGAAAAGCGTTGTATTATAATTTTCTACAGTCCCAATCAAATAACCTGTCCCGTTTGTTCAATAAGATATTTTGACAGGGCAACGTGGTTGGAAGTAGGCGATTCAGAAAAAGCGCCCTACGCTCCAGCAGAAGAAAGGCCAGCGTGTCTTTTTCCGACCGCCCTTCCTTCTTTTCTTACCTTACCTCTCACCACAAGAATTTATCATTGCAACCAGCCCTGCCATCCGTATGTATGGATAGAGGGCTTTTTGTTTAGAGCCTAAGCAAGTAAAGCCAAGTTATCGAATGTTCATTTCTTGAAATTAAAATTGGACGGTATATAAGTGCACAAGCCGTTACAGAATCGGACAACCTTTCATATTATGTAGAAAAAAGAGGGAGGCGAAAGTTTTTGATTAGAAAGTTTATAGTTTCCCCAACCTATTATCACAAAGACATGAGCAATTATCATACACAGAAGCACCATGATAGTTGCTGCTCGGACGATTGGTGGGACATGGATGATTGCTGCCATGATGAACCATGTCAATGCCACCATAAGTCGTGTAAATGCCATGACAAGCCATGCCGATGTCATCATAAGCCGTGTAAATGCCATGATAAGCCATGTCGATGTCATAATAAATCTTGTAAGTGCCACGATAAGCCATGCCGATGTCATCATAAGCCGTGCAAATGCCATGATAAGCCATGCCGATGTCATCATAAACCGTGTAAATGCCATGATAAGCCATGTCGATGTCATAATAAATCTTGTAAGTGCCACGATAAGCCATGTCGATGTCATCATAAGTCGTGTCAATGTCATGATAAATCATGTGAATGCGATGATAAGTTGTCTCAATCGTACCCATCATGTCGCTCATGCTCGCGCGAATACTATTCCTTCGATTTTTACGATTAATTAACCCAACATGCGATATCATATTCCAAGAATTGATGGAAGAGCAAAGAAGATTGCCAAATTATCGCTGCAACCATCTTATTAAAAAAGCTGAAACTCTGCACCTGACCCCCTTTGTCCGTATGGATGGAGGGGGTTCTTTGTTTAAAGCTATATAAATTACACTTGGTATTTTGACATGGTGGCGTGGTTGGAAGCAGGCGATTCAGAAAAAGAAGAGGTTGGATGCGCCCTGCGCTCCAACAGAAGAAAGGCAAGGGCGTCCTTTTCCGACCGTTCTTCCTTCTTTTCTTACCTCCTACCATAAAAATTTATCGATTTATCAAATCAGATGCATATAGATAGGTTACATTAACAATCGGAAAGAGAGGGTGATCAAGCACCAAAAGCCTCTTCCGTAGAGCAGAAGAGGCTTTTGGATCTTTCTACATAACTGACGCGCCGGACTTGGAATTACAATCTTTTGTAATCTGCTGTAGCCTTAATAATGACACTTGTGTTTGTGGGACTTTTTCTTCTTATGACAGCAGCATTTACACCAGAACTCATAATCGTAGTCATCATCGTCATGCTTTTTGTGACAATCACAGTCATGCTTTTTGCCATAGTCATCATCATACTTTTTAAAGCAATCAAACTCGTAGTAATCATCATGCTTTTTGTGGCAATCACAGTCATGCTTTTTGTCATAGTCATCATCATCATGCTTTTTAAAGCAATCAAAAGAATGTTTTTTGTCACAGTCATGCTTTTTGTTGCAATCATAAGGTTTTCTTTTTTTCCAGTCGTAGAAGCCCATTATTCTTCCTCCTTTCTTATAAACATCAACATTCACTTTTTATTAAAAAGGAATGATTGTCCTATATACTATTCAGCTTCTTTTTTACATGTTTGGACGAGCATCTTGTATTTTTTATTTTGGGTTGTGGAATTTTTTTAAATATATTTAAACGATTGATTAGACTTGAAGTGTTATCTTTCACAGTAAAAGGTGAGGGAGGTTGAAGATGTTTTGCTCGAACGAACAAAAAAGGACGCTTGTCCGCGTCCTTTCATCCCTCGATTTACGATACATATATCAAAGCATCAGATGTAATTTATACGTCGAGACGCACAAAATCAGAGTGTTTTTTTCTTGAAAAGTCCTACTAGCTTAAGAGCCTCTTGCTGTTTTTCTATTGGCCAGCCTCGCTCTAGAAGTTCATCTTCAACCAACTGCTTCCATCCCTCCCACTCCACATCACGATACGAAAGCATGATTTGTCGAGCTATATAGATTACAGCATCTTTTTCTTGATTTGTTAGCATATTTATCCCTTTCTTTTCAGCAGTCTATATAAATTGCACTTGATAGTTTGACAGGGTAGCGTAGTTGGAAGGAGGCGATTCAGAAAAAGAAGAGGTTGGATGCGCCCTGCGCTCCAGCAGAAGAAAGGCAAACGTGTCTTTTTCTGACCGCTCCCGCCCACCGCCCTGCCTTCTTTTCTTCTCTTTCACCACAAGAATTTGTCGATGTATCAAATCAGATGTATATAGTATATCTATTATACAGGAAGTGGATGACTTTACGCTGAATTTGAACCCGCTTTTATTACTATCCGTTTCCTTTAGGCAAGGCAAAGTACAAAAAGGGTGATGATATTTCCATTCCAAAATACGTGAACAAGATGAAATCGTCGGAGAGAATTTGTTTTCATCTTTTCCTACACTTGATGAGAAAACGAGTACATTACTAAATGTGAGGAAGACAGGTCGCACTATATTTAAAAACAGGCAGCAAATTACCGATTTTAGAGGGTGAAAAAGCGAAATGACAAGTATTTCTCTCCCTATCAAAGCTCATGGAAAAATTATCGGAGCTATTGAATTATCGAAAGATAGTAGTCAAGAAAATCAAGTATCTGATCATGTTATCGAGCTGAAACCGGAGCTGTTTTTGATCCACTCGGTGCTGAGCATCTGGTCAATCATACGAATGAAGTGTTACTGCAGTTAGAGCAGGATGTTGCTTCTATTGATGCCTATTCGAATGTGTATCGAGACTTTCCGAATGAGATGACAGCTTGCAGACAGACCTTTGAACAAATTGTGCAGGAGCACCATCTTAAGCTTGTTCGCATTGAGCCATATGAAAATGTTGAGCAGGCGCGTGAAACGAACGAACAGATGTATAAGCATCTGCAAAACGGGGATATGCCAGCGGTCATTCAGCATGTCGAACGAATGCGTCAACTATTGAGTGGAGCAGTGCAAATGATGCAGCGGCAAGCAGATTTGAAAATAAAGAATGCAAATGACATCGACCTCGTCATTTCAAAACTTACCGCCTATCCAGTACAGGACGCAGAGCTTACCGCAGTGACTGAGCGTGTTTACCAATTATACCGTACGAAGCATTGGGAACAAGTATGACACGAATATCGGGATAAGCTACCTTGCGCTGCAGACGTCGCCGAGTCGCTACGTCAGGTTCAGCAATGGTGCGACGAAGAAGTACAGGAATATGAACTGGCAAGGGGCATATGAGCAAGCTGCCCGCAACGCCGCTACGTTAGCGGACATCGTAATAGCGATGAACCAGGCGTATGACGAAGTTGTGCGGTGAGGAACGATGTCAGGAGCAACTGCGGAGCAGCAACTCGTCTGGTGGTTCTGGTTGGGGCGGCAGCAACAACTCCTCAGGAGGGTCAAATTGGAATAGTAATAACAACAACTCTTCTGGAGGATCGAACTGATAATTGGAAGTCTTAAAACCACCAAAACATCGTTTTTGGGTGTTTTTTTTGCCCTTTTGTTACTTCACGATAATGGGGAACGATTTTTTTATGATTTTTTTGCTTTTCTATGTATAATTTCTGTTCTAGGTGGAATTTTAAGACTAGTAATAATCAATATATCCCCTAGGAGGAATGACATCATGGCTCAACAACAAAGCAGAAACACTAACAACTTGGTTGCTCCCCAAGCGCGTGCAGCACTGGACCAGATGAAGTATGAAATTGCTGCTTCATTCGGTGTGCAACTTGGTCCGGACACAACTTCCCGTCAAAATGGTTCTGTTGGTGGCGAGATTACAAAACGCCTTGTTCAAATGGCAGAGCAGCAGCTTGGTGGACGTATTCAGTAATACAAATAAACATGCTTGCATATCTTAATAAACAAGCGAACAGGTAATGTGATGAAGGGCTTCCCGGAATGAGTGGGAGGCCCATTCCTTTTCTTATATAAATTACCACACCTGTTGATTATCCATATATCGGAAGAAATAAGATGCACGCGTCGGCGTGTCCCCTCGTCTTTTTCTCAAAAGGAAGGGACACGGCCGCTTTGTGGCGCCAAGGCCGGACCGGCAAAACATCTGGGTATGACGGGGCAAAAGAATGATTGCTTCACAGGTGTTGAGTATCCACTATTATGTTGGAAGAAATAACATTAACAATGTTACTTTATCCGCTTGACGGTTTTGTTAAACCACTGTATATGTCCACATCGATCGCAAGTTAAAATTTCTGCTGAACGATTGGCAAAGTCAAGATTGAAAAAAGTCATAAGAGATGTGTTCAATTGAGCATATCCATGGTCAAATTGGTTGTGGTTACAATGTGGACAGATGACACGGATTCCATGAGCCTCATATTGCCCCGGCCCCATGGCTTTCTTCAAGTTCTTAACAAATAGTCTAAAGAAGCTTTTGTGCTCAGACATTATAATCTACCCCTCTTGTTCATTCATTGTGTTACTATACATATCTGACTTGACGAATCGACATGCTCTTATGATAAGGGATCAGAAAAGATGGAAGGGCGTAGGGCACATCCAGTCTTGTCTTTCTCCGGCTTTGAAATAAAAAGAGCCGACATAGGTCGGCAGTTGAAAAGAAAGGTGACCCTTGAAGGGTTGTCATTAATATACCATATTTAGGTAAATGGGTAAATAAGGAAAAGTGACAATAGGAGCCATTAAAATAAAAAAAGGCCAGCATAGGCTGGCAATAGGAAAGAAGGTTGGTATTGTGAATTCGCACCATTAATATACCATATTTGGTAAATTTTTTATTGGGTAAAAAGAAGGTTTTTGATCGGGATATTATGCCAGATGTATAAAAAAGTCCCCTCTCTACCTTATCCAGAAAGGGGGATAACGAGGGAGTTAAATTAGGATTACTATTATAAGCTCTACCTCTCTATGCAAAAAATGAAACAAAAAAGACTCCTACAGTCTACTGACTGTAGGAGCAAAGTAAGGGAACTATAGTACACACTACTCTATACGGTGCAAAAGTAGAAAATGTTTCAAAAAAATATTCTTTTTGGATATACGGCTGAAAGTGTAGAAGGAAAAAACCCACCGGCTTAGGCGAGGCCACTGAAAAAGTCCTCTTGACCTAAAAAAGGTATCATCCCTCCATTTGTGAGGAGATTATACCTTTTTTCTGTATAATCAAGGTATCAATTTATGCGGGTGGTTACGATGATTCAAAAACAACAATCCATGATCTTCAGTCCGTTTATGGCTATTTATGATTTGGTCATTCCAAAGGATAACCTGTTGCGAAAAATTAACGAACTGATCGACTTCTCTTTTTTATATGACGAGCTTAAAGATAAATATTGCCTTGATAACGGTCGAAACGCCATCGACCCGATTCGTATGTTCAAATATTTATTGTTGAAGTCGATCTATGACTTGTCTGATGTCGACGTGGTTGAACGTTCGAAATATGACATGTCTTTTAAGTATTTTCTTCAAATGGCGCCTGAAGAGTCTGTGATTGAATCAAGTTCATTGACCAAGTTTCGGAAACTGCGTTTAAAAGATATCGACCTTTTGGATATGTTGATCAATAAGACTGTAGAAATCGCCATTGAAAAGGGGATTATCAAAAGTAAAGCCATTATCGTCGATGCCACTCATACGAAAGCTCGGTACAATCAGAAGTCCCCTAAAGAAATCCTGATGGATCACTCAAAAAAGTTGAGAAAAGTCGTATATACCCTAGATGAAACCATGAAAAACAAGTTCCCCGCCAAAAACGCAACGAATGTATTGGAAGATGAGATCGACTACTGTCAAAAGCTTATTGACGTGATCGAAAAGGAAGGCAGTATTTCCGAGTATCCAAAAGTAAAGGAACAGGTAAACC
>NZ_LGUG01000004.1:2143207-2232235 GCF_001274715.1 Aneurinibacillus migulanus
TCTGCTTGCGAACAAATTGATTTTTGATTTTACAAGTCCATGTGTGAGTGGGATTGGTTACCATACTGATGTCGTTGATATGTACAAGATAATGTTTTCCCTTCTCGCACAGAAATCCGACTGTATAGATTGAATGACCATCTCCATCAACACTAATAATAACAATGTTTGAGAATTCTTCGCCGGAACGTAACCGAATACTTTCCGCTTCTACCGTTCCCCCGCATTTTCTTTCATTGGCTATTACGGCAGCGATATCCGCAAGTCCTTTGAGCTGATATAGCATGTATATCTACTCCCCTTTATTCTTATCGGTATTTTATCCGATCGATGCTTTCGGAGTTTTCTAAAGCGAGTATAACATAATTCCAAGAAAATGATAATCATTTTCATCTTTGCTAGTGAATTTTTAATGAAGGAAAGATAAAAACCCCTCTGCATAAGCGCAGAGGGGACAGGGAGAGAGAAAAAGCAACTCTATCAGTAAGTATTTCCACTTTTCTTCGTAAATAAACGAAAGCCCTTTCTGAAAAAGGGAATTGTATGAAACAAAGACACATGCTATTAAATCCATGGTTTTTACATAATTTTTATCACAGAAGAATATTTTGCTAATTAATTATGCACACTAAAACAGGACATAAAAAAAGGAGTGATACGTATGGCAAGGATTGGAGTCGAAGATACATTAGGTAATATTAAGCAGTATCTGGAAAGTCAAGGACATCAAGTAGTGGCGATGAATGAAGCCAATATACAGAACTGCGACTGCTGCGTGATTTCTGGGCAAGACCAGAACATGGTGGGCATGTCCGATGTGGTAACAAAAGCACCTGTGATTAACGCTGATGGCATGACAGCAGCAGAAGTACTCGAAGCTGTAAATCGAAACATTACACAATAAAAAAGAGGGAGAAAGGACGCTGTGATAGTCCTTCTCCTTCTTTTTTGTTAAATAAAGAAAGGATAAGCAAGGGCGTGCACAAGTTTTTTTATTAAATACGACTATTTTCCCTGTGAATAAATACGGTCTTATCGTAAAATTTTGGTATGAATTTATAAAAGATACGTAAAAAGGTACGGACATTTACTTAAGGTATGTATAATTACATAGTACCTTTTGCGAAAGAAATATGAAACAGGGGAACCGGAAAGGCATAAAGGGGAGAGGAAAGATGAAAGGGAAATTGGCAAAAGTATGGAGGAAATTTCGCTACAATTATTATATGCAATTGTATTCCAGCTGCGAAAATGCCAAACAGAAAGAGAAACTGCTTAAAAAGGCGCATATATATAAACTTTCTTGAATAGAAGAGCCTAACGGGGCTCTTTTTTGTTGGGGACGCTTTTTAAAAGCGAACAGGGATATTTATGCTGGTTCCATATAACTCTTCTAGTCGCAAACGCCGAATCTTCAGAAGATGTAATTCCAGGTTTCTGGGCGATGATTAAGATAATAGGAGTTTGGAAATAGATGAATAAAAAGAGTGCTGTGAACCCCTTTTATTTTAAAGACTATTTAGAATTATTTTTCTTTGGTTCATTTTCTTTCCCTTTGGGTCAAGAATTTGTAGAATAGAAGGATATGGTCAACAATTGCAGAAGAGTAGGGGTGATTCTAATTAATACATATAAAGACATGACCAGTGGAGAAAAGCGCAGCCTCACGCTCTCGATGAAGAAATATGCCGACGCGTTTGCGAAAAAATATGAGGACAATCTGTCCGGTTTTGCCAGTGAAGCAGATGTTATCGATACATTTTACGCCGAATGGCTCCAAGATTCCTTAGATTCGCATTATGCGTGGTGCTCAGAAAAAAATGAGGACTCCGCAGGCTACACGGTAAAAGGCTACCATGAGCAGGATGGATTCGAGGCTGAAACCAAAACGAAAATTCGCGGCATTCTCGCCGAGAAAATCGATTGGACAAGCGTGCAGAACAAGCAAACAAAGCAGCCGGTTGCTCCGAAACAGGAAGCGAAAGCTCCTGTGAAGGAAGAGACAGGGAAGCAAGCAGAAGCAAAGAAAGTGGATGCGAGCGCCAATCGCAGAATCAAACGTAAAAATACGACCAAATTAGGTCGTAATGATTCGTGTCCATGTGGCAGTGGCAAAAAATACAAGAAGTGCTGTCTGGAAAACGGTGTAGAGTATACGTATGTAAAAGGTAAATTCGTCGCCGTTTCCTAAGCTTGGATGCGCGGACACAGCGGAGCAGAAAAGCTCGTCTGAATGAATCAGGCGAGCTTTTTTGTATGCATTATGAGCCGAGCATTGCTTCGTACACTTTCAGACGACCATATACGGCTTCGAGCACCGGGTAAAAGCCTTGCTCCGGGGAAACAAGCGTAAGTAGCGCACCGTGCAGGTGATCGGTTTCGACAGGGAGTCTCTTTTCCATATCACGCTGCATGGATGATTTCATCTCCGGATGCAATGACTCCATCGTTTTTAATGTGCGCGCTTCTGTTCCCTCATCAACAGGAGCGCCATAGTTGCGTGCAATCGCTACAATTTCATGTACAAGTCGTTCGTATACGGTGCGTGCTTGCGGCGTAGCGAGAATCGGCCCTACCGGAGTGCCCATTAGCGTAGTAATTCCGCTCATGCTAGAAATAAAGATGTATTTCTGCCAAATATCGCGTTGAATGTTTTCACTAAGTGTAGCGGTGAAGCCAGCCTTATCCAAGTGATGCAGCAGTACGTCCGTCCGATCTGAGATGCCGCCTTCCCATTCTCCGAACACGATATCGTGGCGTGTACTAGTCTGAATAATCGTGCCTTCCTGATCCAGGGTTGTTTCGATGAAGCACAATCCACCCAGTACATTTCTTTCACCGAAAGCTTTTTTCAGTGATGCAAAATGGTCATAGCCGTTCAAAAGCGGAAGAAGCAACGTATTCTCTCCGATGTATAGTGCGATATCTTGTTGTACCTGCTGTAGATGGTATGCTTTTACTGATAGAATGATACAATCGAATGGATCTGCCGGCTCGCCACTTGTAAGCATTCGGATTGGTGTATGGAAGTTACCATGAATACTTTTAACGTGTAGGCCTGTTTCCTCTAGCTGCTTTCGCTTTTGTGAACGGACAAGAAAAGTAACGTCTTCTCCTTTCTGAGCTAAACGGCCACCGAAGTAACCACCGATTGCTCCCGCGCCGACAATCAAAAACCGCATAGTCTGCCCCTCCTGCCTTCAAAATAGTAAATGGATTCGTGCGCTCCTTTACTATCATTTCGGGCATGGATAGACGTTTTCCTGTTTAGGATTTAACATTCTTCCGATAAGAAGTCCCCCACCTCTAAGCTTAAGCATAGGTGAGAGAGGTTCATATTCGTGTTTTTCGTCTTCTGTTGAGCAATGCACCACCGATGACCAGCGCGGCCGCCCATACGAGCGTGGCCAGTACTGAAGTAGCGATCCATGCCGGAGTGCCGAGCGCATAGTACATAATTAAATGCACAACGAGAATAACCGCAATCCAGATAAGCAGATTCATGAACAGAAAGCTCCTTTCTGCAAGAATATAACACACCTACTGATTATCCATAAACTAGAAAAAATGCACGCCATATGCGTGACCCTCTTCCTTCCATCTATGGATACTAAGGATATTGATTCTTCCCAGAGCAAGAAGCGAACCGTATGCACTTCTGTGTGGGAGACGAACCGATGCCCGTTTGGGGAACGGTGTGATGACGATCCATTCTGGATGGTACTGGATAATCAATACCCTTCAGAATATAGTTCTATTCTTTCCATCTAGTTGCGAAAATAACAACTATCGTATTGCTTTGCTCTATTCCATATGAACAGAAAAAAGCCTCCCCACACGACCTGAAGGGAGGAAAAAGTAAACATTGGAGTTATCATTATATACGTAGGGATATGGTGTAATGTTTCAGAAATAACGCTTTTTTTCTTTCTTTTCTACTCATCTGTTGATGTTATATGGTACGGATAAAAATAAAAGCGTCAGATCCTGTGAAATGGATGTGACGCTTGTTTTTGTACAGTCTAAGATGATACGGCTATGCAGGGAATAGCATCGGCTCGAGATAATACAATACGGCTGTGGCCACAGCAAGCAGAAGACCCCAGATGGTGAGGCTGAACTGACGCTGATTACCCTTTTCCGGCTGTGGAAGTAAGCCAAGGATAATCAAGATAAAAGACATAAGTGCTGTAATTGTCAAAAACAACATTAGTACGTGTCCGGTCATGCTTGTACTCCTTTCACGCTGGGAATGTTTTTACTATTTTTACTATACCTAGCTTGTGGCTTGTCTGTCAAAAAAGAATTTCTTTTTTGAAAAAATAGGGTGGAAATTCTGGTAATAGTGTACTACAATAATAATCAGAACATTTAATATTCATTTCTACTTATAGATATGAATGAATATTCATTCAATATTGAAGACGAGGAGGCTGCACGATGGAGAGAGGCATTCAGAAGGCCGCAGTGCTGGGCTCGGGTGTAATGGGGGCTGCAATTGCCGCACACCTGGCGAATGCAGGCATTCAGACGTACCTATTGGATATTGTACCGAACAAGCTTACAGAGCAGGAAGAGAAGAAAGGAATGACACTGGATCATCCCACGGTACGCAGTCGGCTTGCGACAGAAGCAAAGGTACGGCTGCTCAAGACAAAACCGGCACCGCTATTTTCAAAGAAGAATGCAGATTTAATTGTGCCGGGCAATCTGGAAGATGATTTGAAGCATTTGAAAGAAGTCGACTGGATTGTTGAAGCGATCGTTGAAAATCTGGAGATTAAGCAGCATCTCTGGGAAAAGGTGGAGCAGAATTGGACGGAAGGTACGATTGTCAGCTCGAATACATCCGGGGTTTCGATTAATAGAATGATTGAAGGAAGGAGCGACGCGTTCCGTCGACATTTCCTCGGTACTCATTTCTTTAATCCACCGCGTTATATGAAACTGCTTGAGATTATTCCTAGTCATGATACAGATGAAAATGTAATCGCTTTTATGAAGCGATTCGGAGAGCGTACACTGGGCAAAGGCGTGGTGATTGCGAAGGATACACCGAACTTTATCGCAAATCGGATTGGTACTTACGGGTTGCTTGTTACATTCGAAGAAATGCAGAAAAGCGGTTTCGGTGTAGAAGAGGTGGATATGATGACAGGTACAGTCATCGGCCGTCCGAAAAGCGCAACGTTCCGTACGTTGGATATGGTTGGTCTAGATACGTTCATTCATGTAGCAGCCAATGTGCACAAGAATGTAAAGGACGAAAAGGAAAAGGCGGCATTCAGCGTGCCGGAATTGCTTCACAAAATGGTCGAGAAGCGCTGGTTAGGCGATAAGACTGACCAAGGATTCTATCAAAAAAAGAAAACGGAAAAAGGCCGGGAAATTCTCTCATTGGATTTCCAAGAGCTTACTTATATCCCGACGAAGAAGGTGAAACTGCCGGCTATTGAGCAGGCGAAGGCGGCTGGCGGATTAGGAAAGAGAATGAAAGCGCTTGTTTATAGTCCGTCAAAAGAAGGACAGTTTACCTGGAATATATTGAAAAAAGTGCTGCTGTACTCTGCGGCGAAGCTACCCGAGATCGCCGACGATATCGTAAGCATCGATAAGGCAATGAAATGGGGCTTCAACTGGGAGCTTGGTCCGTTTGAGACATGGGATGCACTCGGCGTAAAAGAGTCGGTAGACCGCATGAAGAAAGAAGATGAAGACGTTCCACAATGGGTAGAGGAGATGCTAGCCTCAGGTAAAACATCCTTCTATGAAAAAGAAACCGGCACTGTTTATTACCATGCGTTGACCGGAGAGCGGGCAGAAGAAGAAAGAGCCCGCGAGCAGCTTAAACTCTCTGCCTACAAGGGTAAGGCAAAGCCCGTTCTCTCCAATGCAGGAGCGAGCCTTATCGACATCGGAGACGGAGTCGCCTGCCTGGAATTCCACTCGCCCAATAACGCGATCGGTTTCGATATTGTTGATATGTTGTTTAAATCACTTGATGAGGTTGAGAAGAACTACCGTGGGCTTGTAATCGGAAACGAGGCGAAAAACTTCTGCGTAGGCGCCAATTTGATGATGGTACTGATGGAAGCGCAGGATGATAACTGGGATGATATCAATTATCTCGTACATCGTTTCCAACAGGCATCGCTCGCGCTTAAGTATGCAAAAAAACCGGTCGTTTCAGCTCCGTTCGGCATGACGCTCGGCGGCGGTGCGGAGGTGTGTTTGCCGACGGCCAAGATTCAGGCGGCGGCCGAAACATATATGGGGCTGGTAGAAGTCGGTGTCGGGGTTATTCCAGGCGGCGGTGGTACGAAGGAAGTCCTCTGGCGTGCTACGAAGCCGGTTGATGCGGTGGACTCAAAGGCCGATTTGCAGGCATTCGTTAATAAAGCATTCGAGTCGATTGCGATGGCTAAAGTATCGACTAGCGCGGAAGAAGCGCGCGAGCTTGGCTTTTTACGGCGCGGTGATGCAGTTTCCATGAACCGCGATCACTTATTGTATGACGCCAAGCAATCAGTTCTTGGACTTGATATGGCCGGATACGAGCCGCCGCAGCAGGAGAAAATCCGCGTTGTCGGTGCTGACGGAAAAGCGGTGCTCAATCTTGGTATTTATACGATGCGTCAGGGCGGATATATCAGCGATCATGACGTTATTATTGCCCAGAAGCTAGCCCATGTGCTCGCGGGGGGCGATGTGAACCCAAATACGTATGTAACGGAACAATACCTGCTCGATCTGGAGCGTGAGGCGTTCTTAAGTCTATGCGGCGAACCGAAGAGCCAGGAGCGAATGCACCACATGCTAACGAAGGGGAAACCATTGCGCAATTAGAGAGGAGTGGAAGAGATGAGAGAAGCGGTCATTGTATCGGCCGTGCGTACGGCCGTAGGAAAAGCACCAAAAGGAACATTGAAACACACCCGTCCGGAAGATTTGGGCGCGGCGGTCATTCGGGAAGTCGTGCGCCGCGCACCAGGGCTTGAGAAAGATAGGATAGAGGACGTGGTTATTGGCTGCGCGATGCCAGAAGGTGAGCAGGGATTGAATATGGCGCGCATCATTTCCGTCTATGCGGGTCTGCCCAATACAGTTCCAGCGTTCACGATTAACCGGTTTTGTTCATCCGGCCTACAGTCCATTGCCATTGCGGCCGAGAAGGTGATGTGCGGGTTTGCGGATATCGTTATTGCCGGAGGCGTGGAGAGCATGAGCCATGTACCGATGACCGGCTATAAGCCGGCGCCTCATCCAGACATCGTAGAGAAATATCCAGAAATCTATATTAGTATGGGCCATACAGCTGAGAACGTCGCAGAACGGTTTAACGTTAGTCGCGAAGATCAAGATCAGTTCGCGGTAGCGAGTCATGCAAAAGCCGCGGCAGCTATTAGGGAGGGCAAGTTCAAAGACGAAATTGTTCCGTTGACCGTAAAAGAAAAATATTTTGACGACAAAGGCAAGCTGCAGGTGAGGGAATTTATCTTCGATACGGATGAGGGCGTGCGTCCAGAGACAAGTATGGAAGGGCTAGCCAGGTTGAAATCCCCATTCCGACTAGGCGGCAGCGTGACAGCGGGCAATGCGTCGCAGACGAGCGACGGCGCGGCGGCAGTGGTCGTCATGTCGCGCGAAAAAGCGGAGGAGCTGGGACTGAAACCGCTTGCGATTTTCCGTTCGTTTACCGTTGGTGGAGTAGACCCGGATATTATGGGAGTTGGTCCCATCGCTGCGATTCCGAAAGCGCTGAGGCTTGCAGGCATCACACAGGAGCAGGTCGATTTGTTTGAGATTAACGAGGCATTCGCTTCCCAAGCATTACAGGTGGTCCGTCATCTGGGCATCGATGAAAGCAAAGTCAACGTGAACGGCGGTGCGATAGCACTTGGCCACCCATTGGGCTGCACGGGCTCGAAATTAACGGTATCGCTTGTGCATGAAGCGGCGCGTAGAGGCGCTAAGTATGGCGTTGTTTCGATGTGCATCGGCGGCGGTATGGGGGCGGCTGGCGTATTTGAATTTATAAAGTAAAACACACCTGTTGATTATCCATAAGGTGGAAGAAAGAAGATGCACGCGTCGGCGTGTCCCCTCGTCCTTTTCTCGCAAGGAGGAAGCACGACCGCTTTGCGTGACCAAGGCCGGACCGTCAAAACATCTGGGTTTTTCGAAGCGGGAGACGAACCGACGCCTGTTTGGGGCACGGTGTGGTGGCTATCCACTCTGGAGCGTACTGGATAAGCAACACCCCTTGAAAGTGAAATTATACAATAGGAGGAATCATTATGAGCGTACAAGATACAATGCCAAAAGGCGGGCAGTTCATTCTTGAAGAAGCGGACTACAATTCAGTGTTCACTCCAGAAGATTTTAGTGAGGAACAGCAGATGATCGCACGCATGACGCGTGATTTCATCGAAGGCGAAGTAGCACCGAAGTCGGAAGAACTCGAGAAGTTGGATTATGAATTAACGGTAAAATTGCTTCGACAAGCGGGCGAATTAGGGCTCTTGGGCGCTGACGTTCCAGAAGCATACGGCGGCGCGGCGCTCGATAAAATCAGTTCCAGTCTTATCGGGGAATATATGGTACGTGGCGGCTCGTTTTCGCTTAGTCACGGTGCTCATGTGGGCATTGGCACACTACCGATCGTGTTCTTCGGCACGCCTGAACAGAAGGCCAAATATTTGCCTCAGCTTGCGACTGGCGAAAAAATTTCAGCATACTGCCTGACTGAACCAGCTTCCGGTTCTGATGCGTTGGGCGCCAAAACGACCGCAGTGCTCAACGAAGCTGGCACACACTATATTTTGAATGGAACGAAGCAATTCATTACGAATGCTGGCTTTGCGGATGTGTTTATCGTGTATGCGAAAATTGACGGCGAACATTTCTCCGCATTTATCATAGAAAAAGAATTCCCAGGTGTAAGTACCGGTCCGGAAGAGAAGAAAATGGGTATTAAGGGTTCGTCTACCCGCCCGCTTATTCTCGAGAACGTAGAAGTACCAGTGGAAAATCTGCTAGGTGAAGCCGGCAAAGGACATAAAATCGCATTTAATATCTTGAATATCGGTCGTTATAAGCTGGGTGTCGGAGCCATTGGGGCATCCAAGTGGGCCATTCAGCTGGCAACCGAATATGCTAAGGAGCGCAAGCAATTCAAAACAGAGATTGCAAATTTCCCGCTCATTCAGAACAAGCTTGCAGATATGGCAATTCGCACATATGTTAACGAAAGTTTGACGTATCGCACTGGAGGTTATCTGGAAGCGGCGACGCAGCATTTGGATCTCGAAAAAAACGTGTTCAATGAAGCGGCTAAAGCGATTGAGGAACATGCGATCGAATATTCTATCGTTAAAGTATTCGGGTCGGAAGCGCTTGACTTTGTAGCTGACGAAGGCGTACAAATCCATGGGGGATACGGCTACATCTCCGAATACAAAATCGAACAGATATATCGCGACTCTCGTATCAACCGTATCTTTGAAGGTACGAATGAAATTAATCGCCTGCTAATTCCAGCCACGCTTCTAAAACGTGCGATGCAAGGAAAATTGCCGCTCATGCAGAAGCTGCAGACCTTACAAAAAGAGCTGACCGAATATATGCCGCCGATGGATCTATCGGAGTCGACTGGCCTTCTGGAAACGGAAAGCAAGATGCTCGAAGCGGCGAAGAAGCTGTTCTTAATGGTAGGGGGGACGGCAGTACAGAAATATATGCAAAAAGTTGATCAGGAGCAGGAAATTCTGGAGAATCTGTCCAACCTGATGATTACGATTTATGCATTGGAATCCGCCTTGCTGCGCGCGAAGAAGACAGCGGATCGTAAAGGCGGAGCAGCGGCACAGCTACAGGTTGACATGACTCGTGCCTACTTCCAGGAAGTGTGGCCCGATCTAGAAAAATGGGCAAAAGAAGTGTTAGTAGCGACAAGCGAAGGTGATGTTCTCCGTACCCAATTATCCATCGTGAAGAAGCTTGTACGTATGCAGCCGGTTAATACAATTGTCCTCAAGCGTGGTATCGCAAAACGCATCATCGAAGCCGAACAGTATACAACAACAGTGAAGTAAGATATATGGGCGGACCGGCCAAGAAAGCGTCCGCCCGCTTCTCCTCTTTTTCCGCTGGTTTTCTGTAGGAAAGTATGAAAAAAAGAGAGGTGGCTACTGATTATGACGTTAATCGAAAATATTGAGCGGGGCATGCGAGAATATCCAGATCGAATCGCATACATTTTTCAGGACATGCATGCTACGTATGGTCAGTTATACCAACAAGCGAAGAATATGGCTGCATATCTGACGGAAAAAGGTATTGGCAAGGGAGACCATGTGGCAATATTGTTGGGAAATTCTCCGCATTTTCTTATCTCATATTATGGAATTTTGCTGACCGGGGCTGCGGTCGTGCCGATTAACCCAATATATACGCCGAAAGAAATTCTCTACATCCTACATAATAGCCAGGCTAAGGCGGCGATTGCTGTTGCACCACTATTACCGGCATTTATAGACATGCGGCAGAAGCTGCCTGAATTGCGAGAGGTTGTACTGGCGGATGGCGATTCGGAGCATGAATGGACAATATCGTTCGAAAAAATGATAGCGTATTCAAGTGAGGGATGGCAGCGACCGGAAATCGAAGCCGAAGATTTAGCGGTTATTCTGTATACATCTGGTACGACAGGGCAGCCAAAAGGGGCCATGCTGACGCAGCGTAATATGGCGTCCAATGCTGATGCGATTACTGAATATCTAGGTGTAACTCCGGATGATACTTTTGTAACCGTACTTCCGATGTTCCATGTTTTTTGCATGACTGTATGCATGAATGCACCCATTGCCCTCGGAGCTTCTATGCTTATTCTTCCAAAGTTCAGTCCGGTAGAAGTTGTTCAATCCATTTGTAAACATCAGGCTACTTTATTTGCCGGCGTTCCGACGATGTATAATTTCATTATGCAGACACCGGGTGTATTGCCGAAAGATTTAGCCTCACTTCGAATATGCATCTCAGGAGGAGCTTCTCTACCTGTGGCATTGCTGCATAATTTCGAGAAGAAGTTCGGCAAAATTATTTCCGAAGGATACGGGCTGTCGGAAGCGTCACCGGTTACAGCCTTCAATCCGGTCCATGGCGTACGAAAGCCGGGATCCATCGGGGTAGATATCCCAGGTGTGGAGAATAAAATTGTGGACGCGGAAGGTGAAGATTTGGAAAGAGGTCAAGTGGGTGAACTCGTTGTGCGGGGGCCGAACGTGATGAAAGGGTATTTAAACATGCCGGAAGAAACAGCGCGAACGCTGCGTGACGGTTGGCTGTATACAGGGGACATGGCATATATGGATGAGGATGGGTATATTTTTATTGTCGACCGGAAGAAAGATATGGTAATTGTAGGCGGATACAACGTATACCCGCGTGAAGTAGAAGAAGTGCTGTACAGTCATCCGCAAGTCGTTGAAGCAGCGGTCATCGGTGTGCCTGATGAAAACCAGGGCGAGATCGTACAAGCCTATGTGGTAGCCCGTGACGAGTCATTAACAGAAGAGGAGTTAAGAGCCTATTGTAGCCGGGAGCTGGCTAAATACAAGGTACCTCATAAAATCGTATTTATTGAGGAATTACCGAAAAATACAACTGGTAAAATCTTGCGCCGAGCATTACGTGATATGGTACTAAAGTAGTAAAAAAACAAGGTCTTGGCCGTATTCGTTACATAGCGAAGTTGTGGCAAAGACCTTGTTTGCTTAAAGCGATGTGCGAATATTATAGTTGCCGAAACTTCTCTAGAATTTCAGCCGCGTTTTCGTATTTATCCGCCGTGAAATGCTTTTCCGCCCAATCCATGAGCTCATGACGCCCATTCAATACGTATGTATCCTCGCCCCACTCTGTGGAAATTTCCCGCACAGTAATTCGAACGCCTTCTATTTCTGCGGTAATCATATTCCAATTATCTTCTTTATAAATCACATGTTTTTTTGCCATTTTCCTCAACCTTTCGTTGGAACACAAAATCTCATCTATATAGTGTATCGATTGACGTGCAAGTTTGCAACTGTTACCCTAGTGTCATGTCTAATCTCTATAGTAAAAGGTGAAGAAACTTGGTAACGAAAGCACAAATGCGACGCATTCTTGATACGTTCGCCGAGATGTTTCCGGATGCGCACTGCGAATTAAATCACAGCAACCCGTTTGAGTTGACGATTGCGGTACTGTTGTCGGCACAGTGTACAGATGCACTCGTCAACAAAGTCACACCTAACCTGTTCAAGAAATACAAAACACCTGAAGATTATTTATCTGTTCCTCTTGAAGAGTTGGAGCAGGATATACGCAGTATCGGTTTATACCGTAATAAGGCGAAAAATATCCAAAAGCTTGCCCGCATGCTAATTGAAGATTTCGGCAGGGAAGTGCCAAAAGAGCATAGCGACCTTGTTAAACTGCCCGGAGTTGGCCGCAAGACCGCCAATGTGGTTGTCTCTACGGCTTTCGGTGTTCCAGCTATTGCGGTTGATACCCATGTAGAACGCGTTTCTAAACGTCTCGGAATCGCCCGATGGAAAGATAATCCACTACAGGTAGAGGAAGTACTCATGAAGAAAGTTCCACGCGAAGAATGGGCGATTACGCATCATCGGATGATTTTCTTTGGACGCTACCATTGCAAAGCAGCCAATCCGCAGTGCCAGGTTTGCCCGCTTCTTGATATGTGTAGAGAAGGCAAAAAAAGAATGAAAACAAAATAGTAAAAAAATATTGTCAATTACGCGATAGTACTATATAATAATACTATCACTCGATGAAAGTTTGCCCTTTCATTTTCAGTGATGATATTTTATTCTTACTAAAACAACTGAGGCATCGACTGAACTCTGGGAAAGCCAACCGGAGAGAAGAAAGCGATACCGGCCAGTTATATCTAACGCTTACGCTTATTGTACGCTGATGATATAACTGGCCTTTTTGTTGTAATGAAAAATCGAAAGGGGACATGAGTTATGACATTTGAAGATGTATGTATTTCTTGCGGCAGAGGGTTGGCTTCCTGGGAAAGAAATCGGGCGGAATGTCTTGATTGCCGGGAGATTGCCTGTGAGACGTATAGCGATGATCATGGAGATGGGACGACGGAGGATTACGCCTCCTAAGAAACATGTCGAACGGCCGGGATATGAACCGGCCGTTTTTTGTATAGGAATGTTTTCGAGATTGGTGCATACATAAGTTTGGTAAAGTAATAGGGAGGAATTCTTTTCTTTGATTGCGAAATGATAATAGGAAAGGGAGGAAATGGCCTACGATTGCGCCTGTTTTTTCTTATTACACGATGAGAGGGGGAAGCGGTCCTATACCGCACCATACCATGGAACAAACTTCACAAAAAACGCTTCCGAAACGTTCGGAAACCAAGCAGGAATTCAAATGGAAGCTCGAGAGTATTTTTGCATCCGATGCCGCCTGGGAGGACGAGTATAAAAAAGTACAGGAATTGATAGAGCAAATTCAGAGCTTCCAGGGCAGGTTAAACGAATCGCCCACCGTGTTGGCTGAGTGTATGAAAACATATGAACAGCTTGGTCTCGCAATGGAACGTGTTTATGTATACGCACGTATGCGCCGAGATGAGGATAATACGAATACGAAATACCAGGCATTGACCGATCGGGCAGCTTCGCTTAGCATTCGGGTCTCCAGCGCAATTTCTTTTCTTGTGCCGGAAATTCTTGCCATGCCGAATGAGCGTCTTGAGAGCTATATCGCTGACGAGACATTAGCTTTGTATCGCTTCTATCTGAATGAAATTAAACGACAAAAAGAGCATGTGTTAAGCGCACAAGAAGAACAAATTATTGCACAGGCGGGAGAGCTCGCACAGGCGCCGCAGACGATTTTCGGCATGATCAATAATGCTGACATGACTTTTCCGATGATTA
This sequence comes from Aneurinibacillus migulanus, assembly GCF_001274715.1. Classification (GTDB taxonomy): domain Bacteria; phylum Bacillota; class Bacilli; order Aneurinibacillales; family Aneurinibacillaceae; genus Aneurinibacillus; species Aneurinibacillus migulanus. The sequence goes on from NZ_LGUG01000004.1 coordinate 2,157,178, forward strand.
CCGATGAAAATGGTGAAGAGGTGCAATTGACACATGGCCGCTACATTCAATTCATGGAGAATCCGGATCGTCGTGTGCGTCAGGACGCTTTTAAAGCAATGTACGATACGTACGGCAAGCAGAAGAACACGATTGCTGCAACGCTCAATGCCAGCGTTAAAAAAGATGTATTCTATGCACGCATACGCAAATATCCATCCGCACTTGCTGCGTCCCTAGATAACGATAATATTTCAGTCGACGTCTATACGAATCTCATTCAAGCTGTTCGTGATAACCTTTCGGCCATGCACCGGTACGTTTCGTTGCGCAAAAAGCTGCTCGGGGTGGATGAGCTACACATGTATGACTTGTATGTGCCGATGGTCAAAGAAGTGAAAATGGAGATTCCTTACGATCAGGCGCTTGATCTGGTGCAAAAAGGACTTGCACCACTCGGTGAAGATTATGCTAAAGTTCTGCAGGAAGCCTTCACGTCCGGTTGGATTGATGTGTATGAAAACGAAGGAAAAACAAGTGGCGCGTATTCATGGGGAGCATACGGCACGCACCCGTTCGTACTGATGAATTACCAGAACAACGTTAATAACATGTTTACATTGGCGCATGAGATGGGGCATGCTATGCACAGCTATTATAGTGACAAGCACCAACCGTATCTCGATGCCCAGTACAAAATCTTCGTAGCTGAGGTTGCATCTACACTTAACGAATCGCTTCTGATGGATTATATGCTTAAGAATACAGATGACCCACGTAAGAAGATGTACCTTCTCAACTATTACCTTGAGCAGTTCCGTGGCACGGTGTATCGTCAGACGATGTTCGCCGAATTTGAGAAGATGATTCATGAAAAGGTAGAAGCAGGAGAACCGTTGACTCCAGAAACGCTGTGCGACATGTATTATGATTTGAATCTGGATTACCATGGGCCAGATATGGTCATTGATGAGGATATTAGAATGGAATGGGCGCGCATTCCGCATTTCTACAATGATTTCTATGTTTACCAGTACGCGACCGGATTTTCCGCTGCGACAGCACTGTCGCAGCAAATTTTGAATGAAGGGTCTCCAGCAGTTGAACGTTATTTGACATTTTTGCAGAGTGGAGGCTCGGACTATCCGCTTGAACTTTTACGTAAAGCAGGTGTCGATATGGCATCACCTAAACCAGTCGTCCAAGCACTTAATGTATTTGCCCGTCTGCTTGATGAAATGGAAGAGCTAACGAAACACATATAGCCAGGAGAACACTAAAGGGAGAAGGCGAATGCCTTGTCCCTTTTCTTGTTTGTAATAGGCGACTTTGCCTACTTGGTTATTGCAAGGTGTTTTTCTAGCATTATGCAAGCAAGAAAAATAGTGCTATTGTAGGAAAACAATTTGTTGTATCTTGCGTCTATACTATAGGTTGGTTGTCCAAAACCGCATGCATAACAGGTTCCATCGGAAAGGAGATGTGTCACTGGCAACTTAGAGAGAGCAAGGGAGCGAGGAAAACAATGAGAAAAAGAGGACTGCTGCTATGGGCATTTCTGTTAATCTTTGCCTGGGTCATGCCCACGGCAGTGCAGGCGGCGCCTGCCATGTCGCTTGTAGTAAATGGCAAGGAAGTCAAGCCTGACGTTCCACCGCAACTCGTGCAAAATCGTACGATGATTCCGCTATATTTTGCAGGAGAGGCGTACGGTGTTGATGTGAAGTGGAACAACAATACAAGAACGGTTACGATTGATGATCATGCTGGGAAAATCATTACGATGAAACCAGGCAACAAGACCGCCTATGTGAATGGAAAAGCGGTAACGCTTGAGGTAGCGCCCAAGATTATTAAAGACAGAACATTCCTGCCGCTGCGTCAAGTAGGGGATTGGCTCGGAGCTACCGTTGGGTGGGACGCCGCAGCTAATACGGTTACTTTTAACGACAAGAAAAGCATCGCTGTGAACGGCAATGCCCTCACACAGGCACCTGTTTATCAACTGCCTTATGGACACTTCGTCAGACTGAATGATGTAGCAAAACCGCTCGGCTACGAGGTGAAAAAGGAGGCAGGGAAAGTAATTCTCGAGCAAGGAGCAGAGAAATATACCATCTCACAGGCATCCGCCAAACAGGCAAACGGTTACCGCCTAATCGATGGATACTTTGCTGTTACTCCAGAGTTCCTTTCGCAGGTTATCGGAGCAAAAGCCGATTGGAACGAGAACAAGACTGCATGCACATTGGACAAGCTGCAATACATTACAGGAATTTCTCGTACGGATGACGGAATTAGCGTAGAATCTCAAGGCAAAATGTCATATAGCCAATTTACGCTCGACAATCCAGACCGAATCGTTATTGATTTCAACCATGCCCGTCTAAAAGACGGAGTGAGCGTATCCGGTACTTCTTCCAAGGTAGAGAACGTACGCTACAGCCAGTACAGTCTCTCGCCTGACAGAGTACGGGTCGTCCTTGAAATGTCTGCACCGTATACATACGGTATAACTGCCACCGACGGCATGACAAAGGTAACGCTGCAACAAGCTAAACCGACTCCAACGCCGACACCGAAACCGGGCGCTTCTGATCCGTTCGTCATCGTGCTTGATCCTGGTCACGGCGGTAGCGACTCAGGTGCAGTGGGTACGGCTAGCAACTATGAGAAAAATCTGGTGCTGTCGGTTGCTAAGGTCACGGAATCGATTCTGAAACAAAACCCTAACTTTAAAGTGATTATGACGCGTTCAGGCGATACATATCCGACGCTTAAGGATCGCGTGAACATAGCTAATAATGCGAAAGCGGATGTATTTCTGTCCTTCCATGCAAACTCTGCTACAGCAAGCGCGCACGGAACGGAAACATATTACAAAACGGCTCAAAGCAAGGAATTCGCTGCGATTGTTCATAAGCACCTAGTACAAGCGACAGGCTTTACCGACCGCGGTTTGCGTACGGCCAACTTCTATGTCGTGAAAAACACGAAAATGCCGTCCACGCTAATCGAAATCGGCTTTCTGACGAATGCAGCCGAGAATAAAAAAATGCTCGATCCTGCATTCCAGAAACGGGTAGGCGAAGCAGTGGCAGCTGCCATTGTAGAATATTACAACAAAAAACATTAATGTTTATAAAGTAAAACTTCCATCGGTGAGGTCTTCATACCTCACTGATGGTTAGTTGAGCTTATCGGGGTTTTACGGTCCGTTGGACTGGGATAAAAAGAAAGGTTCTTCAAAAGATATTCAGGAAGGGCCTTTCTTTTTTTTGTGCAATTATCTAAGATAAGAGGACAATGCGATGTGGAAGGAGCAATCGAATACATGGTGTGGCAGCGAATTCGCCCATTTTTATTTATTACGGCAGGCAGTTTTTTGTACTCCATCGCCGTAAATCTGTTTTTTGTTACGAATAAACTGGCGCAGGGCGGAGTAACCGGTATTTCCCTATTACTACATTATAAGCTTGGTACGCCTGTTGGTTTGCTTATTATTCTAATAAACATTCCAGTCTTTATTCTTGGTTATTTTGTTCTGGGGCGAGGCTTTTTGATACGGAGTGCATACGGAATGCTGGCTGCTTCGATTTTTATTGACTTAACTTCGGCATGGCAAGTCCCACCGCTGCAAAATGTGATTTTGGCTCCATTGTATGGCGGAATCATTGCAGGTGCTGGATTAGGTCTCGTATTCCGCGTAGGAGGAACTTCTGGGGGCGGCGATATTATTGCACGCGTGCTGCAGCATAAATTCCGGCGCATTGATCTGGGAAAGTTTTTGTTTGGTATTGACTTTACCATTATTGCGATCTCCGCCCTTATTGTCGGTGTCGAGAAAGCGATGCTGACGGTAGTAGCTGTTTATGTTAGTGCGCGGGTGGTGGACTTACTGCTCTCAGGATTTCAGAAACAACGCAGCGTCATTATCATCTCCAGCAAGCCTGATGAGATTACGAAGGAAATTCATAAGCGTCTTGTGCGTGGAGTAACGATGCTCCACTCGATGGGAGGTTACTCACGTCGGGAAGGAGAGGTGCTACTGGTCGTCGTACAGTTATATGAAACAGATAAACTGCGCCGCCTTGTCGAAGAAATCGACCCACGTGCTTTTATTCTTGCACTTGAGGCGAAAGAAGTGCATGGAGAAGGATTCAGCTTTCCTTCACCGGCTCGTAGTCACTTGGGGGAAGAGAATCGATAAGAAAAAGCAGCCGTTTACCATGTATATGATAACGATGGTAAGCGGCTGTTCTTGTTAAATTATCAGGTTACTTGTGTGGTTTTGAAGAAGCGATGGTATTTCCCAATAAGTAACCATGCGCCATACCCATTCCAGTGGCCCAAGTCTAAAGAAGCGCAACCAGACTACACTGAAAATAAGTTGTATGATGAAAATCCCTAGGCAAAGGAACAACGATTGAATATACGTAATACGCTCAAATAAATGAAGTGCATGTCTGGCAAGTTAGAATGAGAACTGTCTGAAAAACATAATTTGTCAACTTTTGCTATGGCCTGTGTAATTATCATTACATCTAACTTACATTAATGTAAGTTAGATAAGTTACAGTTAATATTTTGACATGGTAGCGTGGTTGGAAGTAGGAGAAATGGAGAAGGAAGAGGGTGGATACGCCCTGCGCCTCGGCAGAAAAAAGGCGGACATGTCTTTTTCCGACCGCTCCCACCCACCACCCTTCCTTCTTTTCTTACCTCCCACCATGAAAATTTGTCGATGTATCAAATCAGATGTATACAGTCATTATGCTTTTTCATCTTGTTGTTTTTGCGTCGTAAATGGTGTTTCAGTCGGAGGGTTTTGGGGTATTATTTCGGCAGTCGGCAAAATGTACCGCCGGACAATCGGCACGTACGATAATACTTTATAAGCGATTGTCATAACCGGGACGCGCATCGTAATCTTCCCTGCAATGATTCCTATCATTGCCCCTCCAATAACATCGAGTGGATAGTGAACCCCTACATAAATACGAGAGTATGTCATAATTAAAGCGCACGGTAACGTCCACCAGATCGATTTTGGGAATAATCGATACAGCACATACATAGAAACAAAAGAGGATACCGCATGACCTGATGGAAAAGAAGATGAGATCGGCATGTGAGTAAGATGGATAACTTGCTCCTCCACAGCAGGCGGTCTCGGGCGCATAATCGCGAATTTCATCGCATATTCGATAACGCCACCGATGCCGATACCAGCAAACAGGGTCGCTGCAGGACGAAGTCCGCCGACACGTTGCCGAATAAGCAACAGGACCATTACAATCAGAAACCAGAATAACCCTTTGTCGCTGATGGCGGAGGCGAAAATCATAAACCAATCAAGTGAGGGGATATTTAACTGTACATTCAACCAATGAAAAAGCTGCTGGTCGAAAGAAAGAATTGCTTCCATATGCACCACCTGTATTTATATAATGAAATTATGAAACAAAATGGACGACCCGGACGTATTTATGATGGTAGCTATTTTATACGATGTGCAATATAGATGCAAGATGCGGAATAACTTTCTTGTATTTATTTGAGAATGAGATAAGATATAGAATGGTAGACATCTTATAGAAAAATAGAATTGCACGAGAGAAAGAGAGAAAGGAAGACGAATCGTGTTATTTCCTACCTCAAAACGAATGGAGCAACTGAATCAAAACAAAATGTCTGCGACGGCGGTAGCCTCTTCTTCTTTATCCTTGCCGCGCAGGTTGTCCAGACGCTGGTTCCGTGTTGCAGTGTGGGCGTTGTGGATTGGCTGTATAATCTCCTCGCTTGCACTTGGCTGGTTTTATTTGACGCCACAGGGAACCAAGTTACGGGGAATTGTCGCAGAAGCAGTGTATACATCGAAGCAAACGAAATACACGTGGCTGCTCGTGGGAACGAGCGGTGTAGAGAAAATTAAAGAGAATTTTCAACGACAGGCGGAAGCAAATCATCTTGCCAAACAAGATATGAGTCTTGTGAAGATAGCGACACCGGATCCACAACATACGCTCACCCCTTCTACGCTAATTGATGTGGAAGATATTCGTGGAGAGACGTATGTTGGCAAAATCATGTACATTAAGGACCCACGTCTAATTCATGTGGTCGCTAGCCATAATCCAGGCGGGGAAAAAGTAAGTAACATAGCCACACGCAAAAATGCATTAGCCGCAATTAATGGTGGGGGATTCTTCTTAACCGATAAAACCGAAGAGATGATAGGTCCGGAGTTTGAAGATGTAGAGCGGATTATGCATCCACTTGGCATTATTATCAGTGAAGGTAAACTTGTGAGCGGTGATAGAGAGGCAGAACAGGATATCGTTGGATTTACAAAAGACGGAGTGTTGATTAGCGGACGTTATACGTACGAGCAGATGAAAAAGCTGGGCGTTCAAGAAGCGGTAAGCTTCTTGCCACGTCTAGTTGTTAATGGAAAACCGATGATTACAGAAGGCGACGGCGGATGGGGCGTGGCACCACGTACTGCGATCGCTCAAAAGAAAGACGGAACGGTCATGTTCCTCGTTATCGACGGCAGGGCAATCCATAGCTTTGGAGCTACGCTGAAGGATGTGCAGGAAGAGCTGCTTAAGCGAGGGGCTGTAAATGCGGTTAACCTTGATGGAGGCTCTTCGTCTAGTATGTACCACCGGGGCAAGTTGATTACGACGCCGTCCGGTATCGCCGGAGAAAAGCCGATGCCAAATGCATTTGTCGTATACAATCCTGCCAACAAATATGGAGGATATGTATACGGAGCCAAGCAGGAAAAACCTCGTTCATAAAGTAAAGCTTTAATCAACAAGAGAGGGTTCCTTCCCCATGAATGGTTCGTTGCATGTAATGGGGTCTTAAGGGTAATTATTCCTCGCGTAGCTTACGTGAAGTGGGAGACGTTAGGCCGTGATAAAAATGGAGTAGGCAGAGAGCCTCTCCGTTTTTTATATTAATAAAAAAGCAATGAGGGTGTAATGTATGAAGCATGAGAGAGAAGAAAAAGCAAGAGCTGCAGGTATCGGTTACTCGATTATAGCCTATATAGCCTGGGGATTGTTGCCGCTGTACTGGAAGTATCTGGACAGAGTATCTGCCTTTGAAATTCTGGCTCATCGGATTTTTTGGTCTTTTTTATTTGTTGCGTTTTTACTATTGCTATATCGGCGCTGGGAGCCATTTAAGAAGGCATTGCTTAATCGGAAGATCGCATTAGCTGCGTTCCTCAGTTCGGTATTAATAAGCGCCAACTGGTTTATTTATATTTGGGGCGTGAATAATGGACATGTAATCGAAGCCAGTCTCGGCTACTACATTAACCCGTTGCTTAGCGTAGCGCTAGGAGTGGTAGTTCTAAAAGAGCGCCTGTCGCGCTGGCAGGTGATGGCGCTTGTGCTTGCGGGCATCGGGGTTATTATTTTAACCGTACAGTATGGCAAGATACCGTGGATTTCGTTTGCCCTGGCAATTACTTTCGGCTTTTATGGCCTGGCTAAGAAAAAAGCACAGACGGAGGCATTGGTTGGTCTGGCGCTGGAGACAGTATTCATGGCTCCGCTTGCACTTGGCTATATGGTGTTTGCGGAAGCTAGCGGCATAGGCGTTATCGGGTTTGTATCGCCACCTGAAATGACTCTGCTTATCGGGACAGGCGTGGTGACGGCACTACCGCTTCTATGGTTTGCCAAGGGCGCTCGGGCGGTACCATTATCCACTATGGGATTTATTCAGTACATGGCTCCGACAATTAGTTTAATACTAGGGGTATTCGTGTTTAAAGAGGCGTTTACATCCGTGCATATGGTTAGCTTCGCGTTTATTTGGTGTGCGCTACTGCTGTATTCCCTATCTTATACAAGCATAGCTCAGACATCCCGTTATGGAAAAGCTCGTCCGTAACCAGTGGACGCATCGAGAAAAACACTTCCGTTATCGTAATATGACGGAAGTGTTTTTTGTATTCGAAAGCAAGACTCTCTCCTCTCTTTGTTTTTCGTGCTATACTATTCAGCAATGATATAATTAACCCGTTTTTTCTCAGTTAAGGGAGGAAATAGATATGCTGGATAACTTGTTGGTTTCACAGATGATGTTGCCAGCTTCCATACGTGATGTAAGCGTCTACCATATTATGTACAGGGCCGGCGATATCGTGGTGGCCGGATATTTAGCACAACCAAAAGCACACCGGAAATGCCCAGCGCTCGTCTATTGTAGAGGAGGCATTCATCGGATCGGCATGGTACAGCTTGGATGGATTGAACATATGGCCGCCTGCGGATTCGTTGTATGTGCTCCTTCATACAGGGGAAATGAAGGCGGTGAGGGTCAGGATGAATTCGGAGGAGCAGATCGTCAGGATGTATACGGAGCATTGCAATTGCTTTCACGTCTGCCTCAGGTCGATGCGAAGAGAATCGGGGCAGTAGGCTTCTCACGCGGCGCGGTCGGCGCATTTCTGGCAGCAGCAGAGACGGATCAGATCGGTGCGCTCGTTTCATGGGGCGGTGTAGTCGATCTGCATCTAACATATGAAGAACGAGAGGATTTGCGCCGTATGCTTAAGCGTGTCATTGGACATCCGGTGAAGGATGCACATGCTTATATGGAGCGCTCGGCGCTGTATCGTGCCACAGAAATCAAGTGTCCGGTTTTGTTCGTTCAGGGTGGATGTGATGAGTTGGTCAGTCCTCGTCATCCGAACTATATGGCGAGGCGATTGGAAGAACTAAGAAAGCCTTATGATTTTTGGTATTATCCAGAATACGGCCATCATTTTCCGGAAGCCGCCCATTACGGTGCACTTAGCGATACGTGTCATTGGTTAAAAGATAAGCTATTTTCTTTTTGAATTCTTTGATAAGAGAGGAGGGGCGGAGTGCGGATATTTCGGCGGTTATGGTGGTTTATCAGGGCCCATAAGAAGAAGTACATAATAGGTATATTGTTGCTTGTGATATGTGATGTACTTGTACTACTCCCCCCTTGGTTGGTAGGTGAGCTCATCAACCGGATGCGGGTTGGAACGCTGCAGGGACAGGGACTCGTCTGGAACGTAGCGCTCATTGTGGCGCTGGCCTTCCTGCTATATGGGATGCGTTTCGCTTGGCGGTATTATCTGTTCGGTGCTTCGCTTATTCTGGAGAAGACATTGCGTAATCGCCTGTTTGGGCATTTGACACAGATGAGTCCGGCTTTTTATGATCGCAGGCGTACTGGTGATTTAATGGCACTTGCAACGAACGATATCGTAGCCATCGAGATGACATCAAGCATAGGAATCTTGATGTTGGTTGATTCGCTGACCATGACGCTGGTGGCTTTGTCCGCGATGGTCGTACTTATCAGCTGGAAATTGACGCTGGCAGCACTATTGCCATTACCTTTGCTGGCATGGGCAACCAGTTATTACGGCAAGCTGCTGCATGACCGTTTTTTCGATGCCCAGACAGCATTCGGCAGGTTAAATGATCACGTGCAGGAATCGATTTCAGGTATCCGTGTACTGCGTGCGTTTGTTCAAGAGCAGCCAGATGTTATCTCATTTACGAAAACGGCGGATGACGTGATGGAGAAGAACATTCGTGTGGCCAAGATTGACGCGTTGTTTGAGCCAACGATTTTATTTCTAATCGGGGTCAGCTTTCTTATTGGCATCGGTTATGGGACAACACTTGTGTTCAACAGCGAACTTACACTAGGTGAGCTCGTATCGTTCAATCTATATCTTGGATTGTTAATTTGGCCCATGCTTGCGCTTGGGTGGTTAATGAACATTGTGCAACGGGGGAGTGCTTCATGGGAGAGGTTAAGTGATGTGTTAGAAGAGGAACCTGAGATTACAGGCGGAACGGAGTCCAAGGGACAAGAAAAAACACGAGCCAGCCTAGAGGTGACAAATCTCACCTTCCGATATCCCGGGCAGGAATCGGCTGCGCTGTGTGACATATCTCTTATGGTGCGACCAGGGCAGACGGTGGGCATTGTAGGCCGGACGGGAAGCGGTAAATCCACATTGATGAAGCTATGGCTGCATTTTTATACGGTGCCTGAATGCTCGATATGTGTGGAGGGAATTCCTATCGAACAGTGGAATACGGCCGCTTTGAGGTCCCGGTTCGGCTATGTGCCCCAGGATCACTTTTTATTTTCACGTACTGTAAAGGAGAATATAGTGTTTGGAGACGAAGGAGCTTCTGATGAGGCCGTCGAACGTGCGCTTGGAAATGCTGCGCTGGAGGTGGATATGACACACTTGCCCGGGGGACTTGCGACTACTGTCGGTGAACGGGGGATTACACTATCCGGCGGGCAAAAGCAGCGCATCAGCATCGCCCGGGCGCTAGTAATGGAGCCGGAAGTACTGTTGCTCGATGACTCGTTGTCGGCGGTCGATGCACGAACGGAAGAGACCATTCTTAGCCATCTGCGCAGGGAGCGAAGAGGGAAAACAACAGTCATTGTCGCGCACCGAATGTCAGCGGTCATGCATGCGGACCGAATTTATGTAATGGATGCAGGTCGTATTGCTGAACAGGGAACGCATCTTGAACTTATAGCGCAGGACGGCTGGTATGCTGAACAGTTCCGTCGCCAACAGGCTCAGGCTACGCTTGAAGATGAGGGGGAAGACGCATGAGGAACCCGAATTCTACGCTGCGTCGACTGCTTGGCTATACGACGCCTCATCGCTTGTCAATCACGATTGCGCTACTGTTGCTCATTGTTGCTACCGCAGCTGAGCTCGCAGGCCCTTTTATCGCGAAGCGAGCCATTGATGTGCACATTCTTGGGATCGAGAAGCCTTGGCGTGTATATGCAAAGGGCACAGCACCAACGGGCACACCGCAAGTAGAGCATGCGGATCGCATATGGATTCGTGAAGAATGGCTGACACGTAACGGGCACAAGTTTGACATCACTGGCGGAGAAAAAAGGCAGATTCTTGAAGTAAACCGCACATATTATGCGTTGCCAACCGTTACCCCGTTCGAGGGCGAACGAACAATTAGTGAACGAGACGGAAAGACAGAATTAACCATAACACTTGGCGACAAACAAGTCTCCTATCCGGTCGAGGCGATTGCGCCTGCGGATGTCAGAGCGTTCTACGCACCGGAAATTCGTCCGCTAACCCAGCTTGTGCTTCTATACATCGGACTTCTGCTTATTGCCGGTATACTTCAATATATCCAGGCTCTTTCGTTGCAGAGTACTGCGCACCGAATTATCCGCCAGATACGGGTTGATATTTTTTCGCATTTACAGAATCTGTCGATTGCGTTTTTTGATCGGACACCTACAGGACATATCATTTCCCGGGTAACAAATGATACGGAAGCCGTTCGGGAATTGTTTGTTAGCATCATGGCAATTTTCGTTCAAAACATTGTATATATGATTGGGATTTTAGTTGCGTTGTTTATTTTGCAGCCTGAGCTGGCGCTGCTCTGTATCGGTCTGCTCCCGCTTATTGCTGTAATTATTGCGTTATTTAGGCGCTATAGTTCACGCATTTATGGCGAGATTCGGTCCCGGCTGAGCGAAATGAACGGAATGCTGAATGAAATGATTCAGGGTATGGGAATCGTGCAGGCATTTCGCCGTGAACAGGCAGTACAAAAAGAGTTCACTACCGTAAACGAAACGTATTTCAGGGCACGCTTTCGTGAGGTAAAGCTCGATGGACTATTGCTGCGTCCGGCAGTGGATGTCATTAGTAACTTAATGCTTGCGCTTGTCATCTGGTATTTCGGCAGCCAATCGATGCATAATGCCATTTCTTTCGGCGTGTTATATGCGTATGTTGATTATTTGAGTCGTTTTTTCGAGCCGATTAACACTATTATGGAGCGCCTGTCGACGATGCAACAGTCGCTAACATCTGCGGAGCGTGTATTTGAAGTGATGGATGAGCCGGCGCCTGTATGTGATAAACAAGACAGCGGGAGTCAGGGAGCGGTATCGCGTCTTTCCGGGAATGTCGTGTTTGACAATGTATCGTTTGCTTATCGCGATGACCATAGGGTACTGCATAACATCTCTTTTTCCGCGCAGCCTGGGCAAACCATTGGGATTGTAGGCCATACCGGTTCCGGCAAAAGCTCCTTGATAAATCTACTGCTTGGATTTTATGAGCCGCAGAGGGGGACCATTTATATCGACGGAAGAAAAATGGAGGACTATCCACTGCAGGAACTGCGTCGGCAGATGGCACTTGTCATGCAGGATCCATTTATTTTTACGGGAGATATTTCATTTAATATTCGGTTGCACGAGACGACAGGCATCTCTGATACAGATGTGCAAACGGCCGCGAGTGCAGTGCAGGCGGCTTCGTTTATCGAAGGCCTTTCGCATGGATACAAGGAACCCGTCATTGAACGGGGTGGTAATTTCTCGAGCGGGGAACGTCAGTTGCTTTCTTTTGCACGGGCGATGGCATTTAATCCGGCTATTCTGATTCTCGATGAGGCGACGGCTAGTATCGACAGTGAAACCGAAGCACGGATTCAGCAGGGGCTTAGGGAACTTGCCAAAGGGCGTACGACATTCATCATTGCACACCGCCTTTCCACCATTAAAGACGCCGACTTAATTCTTGTACTGCATCAGGGGCGTATCGTTGAGCGGGGAACTCATGAAGAACTACTTCGGGCAAAAGGCAGATATTACGTCATGTATCAACTGCAGCAAGGTGGCAAAGTAAAGAACAAATAAAATTGGAAAAAATAAGATTATAACATGCTGTGTGTAATAATCTATAAATCTGGGTAAATACTAATCATACCACGATAGAATTTACATTAGATGCAAAGGAGGACACACACATGGGATTCATTTGGTCACTCATTGTCGGAGGTATTATCGGATGGATAGCAGGGGCTCTTATGGGGCGCGACATCCCCGGAGGAATCATTGGTAATATTATCGCCGGTTTTATCGGTGCATGGATCGGTTCCGCACTGCTTGGCAACTGGGGTCCGGTTGTAGGAGGATTTGCGATTATCCCAGCCATCATCGGCGCCGTTGTCCTTGTGTTTATCGTGAGCCTGGTGATGCGCAGCATGCGTCGTGAACGACACTAAAGAAAAGCCTGCACATAAAACACCATAGAAAACACTGAAAAAGGACGCTCGTTTCCCTAAGAGGAAACGGCGCCTTTTTTAGTGGATAAGAAAGAGCGAGGGGCCATGCCCGTAAGTTTTTCTTATTTTTGTATTCAGCGTGTTTCCGAACGCGTTCTCGTCTGCATGTAGTGAAACATTCCTTTTGCGTCCATTTCGATATCGAATGTAAACGAGTCCAGAATCGGATCGTTTTCTGGCACACCAAGTTTACTCAGTTCCTTATGAAAGTATTGACGAAGCTTTTCGGCAGTATGCTCCCATGTAGGATTTTCTTGATAGGCTTCTTCCGCGATACGGGAGAAAGCTTCGGTCCGTTCGATATTCTCTGCAATGACGCGTTTCGCATCGCTGTGACGACCGTAATGAGTCATAAATACTTGTTCGACGTCAAGTTCTGCAAAGCGACGCAACGTAGCAATCATCGCCTCTGGATCGAATTGAACCGGTGAAGAGGTCGGTGCGTAGAAATCAACGCCGAATTTCTCACGTAACCAAGGGGCACTCATCCCAGTGGAATCTCCGCTGAAAATGCCCTTGCTTGTCGGGTCATAAACGGCGAAGTGGTGATATGCATGTCCCGGACTATCGTAGAAGTAAAGAGTACGATTGTTTCCAATGGATAGCTCGAATTCATCGTCAGCGATGATCGCTTTCTCTTTCGGCACAGGTGTCATCGGCCCAAACAATCGGTCGAATTCATCTCCGTATACCTGTTTGGCGCCCGCGATTAATTTACTCGGATCGATCATATGTCTAGCACCGCGTGGATGTACGATAAGTTTGGCATTTGGTAACTTTTCGAGCAGTAATCCGGCTCCACCTGCATGATCAAGGTGAATGTGTGTTACAATGACGTATGTAATTTCTTCCGGATCTATGTTCAATTGTTTAAGTGCGTTTAACACACGGGGAACGGATACGCTTGCGCCCATCTCAACAATTGTTTTTTGTTCGGCATCGATGAAATATCCGGTAGAGCGTCCGCCTTCCATGCGGTCAACAAGTTCAATCTGGTAAATATCATGGCCGAGATTTACAATATGATTTGTTGTCACGCTAGCCTCTCCTAACCTTTTGATTTTTCTAAATTTAGTATTTTAATTATAGCATAAGGAGCTTTTATATGAGTAAAGTTGACATTATTGCGACCTCCACTTTTGGCCTTGAAGCGATTGTAGCGCGGGAGGTAAAACAGCTTGGGTATGAAAACGCTAAGGTAGAAAACGGAAAAGTCATGTTCACTGCAGACAAGCTAGCTATCTGCCGCGCTAATCTGTGGCTGAGAACAGCAGAGCGCATTCGCCTGAAAATCGGCGAGTTCAAAGCGACGACCTTTGATGAATTGTTTGAGCAAACTAAAGCATTACCATGGGCTGAATGGATTCCGGAAGATGCACAATTTCCAGTGGAAGGGAAGTCTGTAAAATCAACATTGTTTAGCGTTTCGGACTGTCAGGCCATCGTTAAAAAGGCGATTGTGGAAAGCATGAAGCAAAGCTACCGTAAAACATGGTTTGAAGAGACAGGGGCAATGTTCAAAGTTGAGGTGGCCTTACATAAAGACATCGCGACGTTAACAATTGACACGTCTGGTGCAGGTCTTCATAAGCGTGGGTACCGTCAGTTAATCAGTGGAGCACCGCTGAAGGAAACAATGGCCGCGGCTATGATTCAGCTCTCGTTCTGGAATCCGGACCGTCCGCTGCATGATCCGTTCTGTGGTTCCGGTACGATACCGATCGAGGCGGCGCTCATTGGACGCAACATCGCGCCAGGAATGAACCGTGAATTCGTCTCAGAAGAATGGCCTTCTATTCCGAAGAAGCTGTGGCAGGAAGCACGACGCGAGACGCATGATCTGGCCAAGTATGATCGTCCGCTCGAGATTACCGGTACGGATATTGACGGCGATATTATTGCCGTTGCAAATGAGAATGCAGAAGAAGCGATGATGGAGGATGCGGTACGCTTTAAGCGGCTACCGGTAGGTGCATATACGAGCGATGCCAAATACGGCTGCATTATATGTAATCCTCCGTATGGAGAGAGGCTCGGCGAGAAACGAGAAGTTGAGCAGCTTTATAAAGTGATGGGGAAAACATTCGGTGCGCTTGATACGTGGTCGTATTATATTCTTACATCGTATCCTGAATTTGAGCAGTTTTTTGGCAAGAAAGCTGACCGCAACCGTAAGCTGTATAACGGAAACCTGAAAACGTATTATTATCAATATTATGGCCCACGCCCGCCACGTGACTGAGGTTAATTGATAAAACTCTGTAGTTATAAGGTGTCTAAGCAATGATGAGGCGTTAGCAGCGTATTGTAGCACTTTTGATAGCATATTGGAGTAATGCTTGTCCAAATTTATTGCTGCCTCCATTTGCATACTATATAAATTACACTTGATAGTTTGACAGGGTAGCGTGGTTGAAAGGAGGCGATTCGGAAAAAAGAAGAGGCTGGATGCGCCCTGCGATCCGGTAGAAGAAAAGCCAATGTGTCTTTTTCCGACCGTTCCCGCCCTTCCTTCTTTGCTTACCTCCCACCATAAAAACTTGTCGATTTATCAAATCAGATGTATATAGGAGGTACATGAGAGTAGCGTAAGTATACCGTAAATCGTGAAATTTGATCTTCGTTACTTGCGCTACTTTCATTAACTTACGAAATGCCTTCCGAACGTTGCTGGACTTTAACGTTGTGCCAATACTTGTAAGGACAAAATGTCAGTACAGTGATACACCACTTTGAAATTCTCGAATGGCTTTAAGCTTGGTATGTACATATATAAATAGCTTTTTGCTTGAATATTTTTAATTTTATGTTGGTGTCATTTATCACGATACTTATAATATAAATAGGAAAAAATTCCTTAAAGTGCAAGGGGGGCAAAATGAAAAAGATATGTGCAGCCTTATTGGCACTAAGCTTAACAACAGGAGCATACATAACAATTGATTCAAGTTTTTCACCAGTTTCTGCGGCGACAACGCAGAAAGTGTCATCTGTTAAAGTCACGAAAAAAGTACAACCAATTAAACTTCCAGGTGTAGATGGAAAAGTGGAGTATCCTCAAATTTCAGGAATGAAGAATACAAAATTACAAGCAAATCTAAATAAAAAATTTGTTGATTATGCTAATCAAGCAAATAAAGCAGCAATTGAATTAAACAAGATGGCTATCGAATATCCTGCTCCAGGAGATGGAAAATATAACGTTACTTCAACATATATACTAAAAAGAAATAAGGGTGGAATCTTAAGTCTTGTTTACAATAATTATGCATATACTGGTGGAGCACATGGAAATTATTTTTACGAAGGAATTAACATCAATTTGAATACAGGAAAAACTTATACACTTAAGGAACTCTTTAAACCTGGAGTGAATTATGTGTCCATTATAAGTAAGGAAATAAAAAATCAATTAGCAATCCAAAATAAGTATTGGGATTTCAGAAAAGAAGATTTTAAAGCTATTCCTGCTAACCAAGAATTTTACTTAACAGACAAAGGGATCGTAGTATATTTTTCTACGTATGAATACACCTCGTTTGCTACTGGAATCCCGGAATTTGAAATTCCATATTCTAAGATTAAAAAGTATCTAACTCCTGGATTATAAAAGATGTAGTTTGTATTTATAAGAGAACATACTATAAATAAAAGCCTCCATTTTTAATAATGGGGGCTTGAAATCGAGTGAATAAAAAATGTCAGGCAATACTAACAAGCTGAGAATCAGAACAAAGCAGAAACACTAGCCTTTTTCGGTTGTATCAGCTTTCAATGAATTGAAATAAAATAGGGCCAATCTATATAAATTACACTTGATAGTTTGACATGGTAGCGTGGTTGGAAGGAGGTGATTCAGAAAAAGAAGA
The DNA here is from genome assembly GCF_001274715.1 of Aneurinibacillus migulanus. Taxonomy (GTDB): domain Bacteria; phylum Bacillota; class Bacilli; order Aneurinibacillales; family Aneurinibacillaceae; genus Aneurinibacillus; species Aneurinibacillus migulanus. The sequence goes on from NZ_LGUG01000004.1 coordinate 2,174,189, forward strand.
GGGTGGATGCGCTCTGCGCTCCAGCAGAAGAAAGGCAAACGTGTCCTTTGCCAGCGAGAATCTTATCTTAATTTTAATAAATAGCTTTAGATACAATATCCAGCAGCCGTTACATATAAGGTTGCTTTTATTTTTTTCAGTAAGAGATCCGTTTTAGTTATAAAATTAAACATAATATATATTGAGGTTTATTTGTGTAACTTGATTGAAATAGTCATGATATATTATGTTGAAAAGTCAAATAACAGCAAATACATAGCAGTACAAGATGGCCGTAGCTGAATAATATAGGTATAAATTGTACAGATATCTATTAAGATAGTGAAAAGGGGCTGTCCTAAGAGTCGATTTTGGCAGCCCCACTTTTCGAATGATATAACACGAAAAGCAAGCATCCCGTCCCACTTTTGATAGTGAAACGGGATGTTTTTTCGTACGCTTTTGGGATTCAGTTCTCCTTTTAGGACAGCCCCAGGAAAAATCAAATCAATCTGTTATTAATTTTGAATACATATTGAGGTCGATAAACTTTCCTTTTGATTTTTCGTACTGTCTAAGTGTCCCTTCAAACGTAAAGTTTAACTTTTGTAAGACTTTTATTGAATTCACGTTTTCAGGTTCTACTTTTGCCTCGAGTCGATTTAATTTCAAAGATGAGAATGCGTAGTCTAACAAAGAATAAATAGCTTCTGAAGCATATCCCTTACCCCAAAATGCTTTAGCAAGGTCATATCCAATTTCTGCTTTTTCATTTTCAAAATCCAAGGAATTATAACCGCAAGAGCCGATAATCTCATTGGATTCTAATTCAATTATGGAGAAACGAATGGCTTTGCTATCCTGAGCAAGTTCATCAAGAAGTTTGATCATATCTTTTGCCTGATTTTCATGAGTGAAACAATCGACATTCATGAACCTGGTAACATCCGGATCAGACCAAATTTTAAATAGGCTAGATGAATCTGATACCTTCATTTTTCTTAGATGTAATCTTTCTGTGTATAACTCTGTAATCAATACTTTTACCCCCAGTATATTTGTATAGTTAGGTTAAAAATATTGATATCTGCGCATAGTTCAGTCCCTTCATTTTTAAGATAGTTTTATTATACAGGGTACAAAAGCATAAAGAAATGGATAAATAATCGGTTTCGTTATGTTAAAGATAAAGTATTTTGGAGTATTTTTATGAAATAGTACTTGCATCAAAATAATGTTGCTCATTTAACGCACTATCACCACTATATAAGTTACGGTTAATATTTTGACATGGTAGCGTGGTTGGAAGTAGGAGAGATGGAGAAAGAAGAGGGTGGATACGCCCTGCGCCCCGGCAAAAAAAGGCGGACGTGTCTTTTTCCGACCGTTCCCGCCCACCGCCCTTCCTTCTTTTCTTATCTCTCACCACAAGAATTTGTCGATTTATCAAATCGGATGTATATAGAATGGGGTTATTTTTTTGTATTTGGTATTTTATTTGGTGAATAATTGTTAATTTATGGTTTAATATTATGCGGAAGGATGATTTTATTTGAACAAGGAGAGATTTTTACTTGGATGAGATTAAGCTAGTAATAAAAACAATTGATGACCAAGATTACACGGATATTTACATTAATAACAAAAGATTAGTTGAGATTCTAAGGGAATTTGAACTTCAATATGATTCAGACATAGCAGGTCTATACAGAGGGTTACCAACCGATGTCGTGTTCTTACCATCTAGGCATTTATTAGATCAGGTATGACTATGATGGTAAGGTATCTGTCTTAGAGCGTGAGTGTGGATTTCCAGGTTGTTGGGATTTTAATATTAAGATTACACTAGAAGATGATAAAGTCATATGGAGTGAATTTGAACAACCTCATAGAAGTATTGATTCAGCAGGTGGATATTGGAGCTATGATAAATTGAAGCCTTTTGTCTTTGACAGGAAGCAATATGAAGTTGAACTAAGTAAAAAAGCATAATGTTCATAAAGAACAATTCTATTAAAGTTATTTAAACGATGATCTTTTGAGGAGAGGATTATAATAATTATTACTTGTGATACTGCTTGTAACATGGGATATATATCTTCAACCACTAAGCAGGAATGTATCGGAATACCAAGATGGCAACAAAATAGCTAATTATTTTAAACGCATCCGAAAAAGCAATATCAATACCTAAGTTTTTTTATTAAAGTTTTGTTGCCAAGTTTTAATAAATTCGACTTTATCACGTAATTCTTGGTCAGCACGTACTTGGGGTTCAGCCGAGATAAAGGAGTTGATGATACTTGAAACTATTATCAATTTTTAAAATTCAGATAACGGTGGCGTTTCTTCATTACGAAGGATCGCTTTTTTTATTTTACAAACGCGGCAGTAGAATTGAAAAACAAAAAAGGGCCTTAGCCTGAAGGTTCTTTTTTTCATTCTCCATAATCCCCCTGTTATCTTGGCAGTTATTAATATCACCATACAATTGAACGAAGTAATGCTATAGACCTACACTTAATCAAAAAGCATACGATAAACTCGAAGCAGTGTTTATTTAAATATTGCATTAAAAAAGAGTTGTATTATGGTATTAATTTGTATATAATGTACATAAAGTATATATACAATATGTTAGTGAGGTTTTTTATGTGCAAGTTATCATTTCAAATAATTCGAAAGAACCTATTTATGAGCAAATTTATACTCAAATTAAAAAACATATTCTGACCAATGAATTACATGCAGGGCAATCTCTACCTTCAATGCGACAGTTAGCGAAGGACTTGGATATAAGTGTTATTACAACAAAACGTGCTTATGAGGAACTTGAGAAGAACGGATTCATATATTCGGTTGTCGGGAAAGGGTCTTTTGTATCGGAGCAGGATAATAAGATGATTAAAGAGAGAAAAATGAAAGTAATTGAAGAGCAATTGTTGTCGGCAATTCAAAACAGTAAAGAAATTGGCATCTCACTTACAGAATTAAAGGATCTGCTTAAACTGTTATATAGGGAGGAAGAATAGTGGAAAATGTTATTGAATTAAAACATGTTAATAAATCGTTTGGTGATTTTCACTTAAAAGATATTTCTATGACTGTTAAAAAAGGGTTTATAACTGGGTTTATCGGTGGTAATGGCGCTGGAAAATCTACAACGATTAAACTTATTATGAACTTATTACAACCTGATAGCGGATCGATTTCGATATTCGGGTTAGATTATAAAGAACATGAAAAAGAGATCAAGCAACGAATTGGTTTTGTATTTGATGAAAATATTTTCTATGAACACTTAACACTTGCAGAAATGAAGAGGATTATAAGACCCTCCTATATAAATTGGGATGAGAGCCTATTCAATCACTATATTAAAAAATTTGAACTACCGTTAAATAAAAAAATCCAGTCATTTTCTAAAGGAATGATGATGAAAGCTTCTTTAACAATAGCGTTATCACATCATGCAGAGTTAATTATTATGGATGAACCTACATCGGGATTAGACCCAATATTTCGTAGGGAGTTGCTAGATATACTACATAATATAATGCAAGATGGGAAGAAAACGATCTTCTTTTCTACTCATATTACAACAGATTTAGATCGTATTGCAGATTATATTACTTTTATTCATAAAGGTCAGCATATTTTCACAAAGAAATCTTATCAAATTGAGGAAGAGTATGCCATTGTAAAAGGAGGAATGGAGTTATTAGATCAAGATACAGAACAGGAGTTTATTTCCATTCGAAAATCTAACGCTGGTTTTGAGGCATTAACATCTAATAAAGCACGGATAGAAGATGTTTTTGGGGATTTAGTTTTGATTGAAAAACCAACGATTGAAGAGTTGATGTTCTATATAAAGAGAGGGGCGGAGTAGGATGTTTAACTTAATACGAAAAGATATAATTTTACAAAAGAAAAATTTAATGATATTATTGCCAGCTTTATTTGTTTATTTAACTCTAAATATATCATATATCTGGTCAGGTTTTGTATTTAGTATCGTAATTATAATGAGCGCTTTTTCAATAGATGAAAAATCTCGAATAAATACCCTACTGAATTCACTACCTTATACACGTAGAGAAATTGTTAGTTCAAAGTACATTGGGGTACTTATTTTCACTTTAATTGTAGTTCTTACAATTTTTATTGGAAATTTGATCATTCATAGGGAACTAACGCTCTGGAAAGATCTTATGTTTATAGTAAGCCTTGTTATGGTATCTACTTCATTTATTTTGCCATTTTCTTATCAGTTCAAAAGCCAATATTTGTTCATAGGCTCACTTGTTTTAATTGGTATATATATGGTGTTGATTAGTACTATGTTCCAAAATTTGAACGATATAATTAGAGAAAATTTACAAATAGTATTATCGTTGCAAAATATTAATGTTTATTTGTTAATTATATTTTCCATTATTATTCTATATGTTTGTTCCTGGCTACTGTCGATTCGTATTTATAGAAATAAAGTATTTTAAAGGAAAGGTGTAGAATTCTACAAATAGAGATTTTTACTGAGTGATTTAATATTTATTAGAATACATATTTCAATATCACACCTGTTGATTATCCATAGATAGGAAGTAATAAGATGCACGCGTCGGCGTGCTCCCTCGTCTTTTTCTCGCAAGGAAGAGCTACGGCCGCTTTGTGGCACCAAGACCGGACCGGCAAAACATCAGGGTTTTTCGGGTGCGGGAGACGAGCCGCCGCTCGTTTGAGGCACGGTGTGGTGGCTATCCATTCTGGATCATACTGGATAATCAACACCCTTGTTTCAATAATAATTGTATTTTTTGCTTTTTCCCATTTGAAAGCTTTATATGAGGTTATATTTACAATGAGAACTGGTAAATGATATTCATTTTTCGATGAACGGTAAACGTAAAGTAACTCCAAAATATACAATAAACGTTGATTTTGGAGTTATTTTACGTTTACCTAATAAACAGAACCCAGTAGGACAAGGAAACTAAAATAGAAAAAAATATCCGGATGCAGTAGACGAGCATCTAAAAACTACAAGTTGTAAATAACAAAAAAGAGGGTTTAAAAATTATGACGAAAAATGTTTGGAAAGCTAATCAAGTGATTAGTATAGAAACAAGGTGCAAGGACGAAGATAGGAAGAATAATATTTATGTTTTAGCACAAATGATTAATAAAGCTCAACTACTGATTTTTGATTTATTCAGTGACGATAATAATTGGGGGGATGTTAATTTAAACGAAGTTCCTATTTTATTCAGTACGTCCGTAACAAGACAGTTTATTAAAAATAGTAATATTTATAAACAAAACATAAAACCCATTACAAATTACAAATTCCCTAAATATAAAATAGAATCTTTAGGTATGGGAAGTAGACATGTGACTGTATGGAAAGGAACAACAAATGAACGGAAAGTATTGATACTGGGTCAAGGTGGAGGTAGATTAATAGAAGAAGGTATGTCTACAGGTAGTTATAAAACTAAAATAATTATGCCTTCAATTCCTGTAACAGATAGCGAGACCATAGATAAATATGAATTAACTAATGTCCGGGTTTATGCAGAATTTAATGAACGATTATATCTTTGTTATAAGTTTGGAAAAAACGTAGATCCTTTAAAAGATCTGATTTTTGATAGACCAATTCCTTTAGAATATAAGGAGTATATTGATATTATTTCTTCATAAAAACACTCTTGATAAGAGTTTACTTATTTTTGAAACTAGAAAAATAATATTCGGTGACTATACTTGTAGTACCCGCTTCGGGAAATTTGCAGGAATCTGTACAGTTCCTCTACCGAATAGGTAGTTTGAAGAGCTTCCACAATCTGATGTTTTACGGCTACACCTCCTGATTCAAGATCTCTAACCACTTTTTTAAGACCGCATTCTCCATTTCCAAACGGCGAACATACCGCTCCTAATCGACATAGTCTGTCCTTCTCCCTCTATGTTCAAGAATACTGAACTCCCCTTGTTCCCGATACTTCCTCATCCATACCTTTAGACGTCCTATATCCTCAATTCCCAATAACTCCGCTACTTGTTTTTTTGTCTTACCTTGTAATCTCATTTCCGCTACTTGCTTTTTTAACTCAAAACTATAGGTCTTAAATTTTTGTCCCTTTTTTGCCATAACAAAGATGCACCTCCTAAAGTAGTATGGATGTTCCCTAGGGGTTTTTCCACTGTCTACTTTAAGAGGTGCACACTAAAAATTCGGGAGGCTTTTTTTATGATTAATTCGTTATGTTTCTAAACTTTACTGTAACAAAAGAAAGATTAAACAGTTTTATTGTCACTCAGTCACACTATATGGAGCCTTCTCTGATTGCTATTTATCTGTTATGATATAAAAGTTAAATTCAACCTAAAGGTGATTCCATTGGCTACTGAAGCAAAAGAAGATAAAAGTTATGATTTGACTATCGTCTATGACTATAAAGAACATCCTGATATTATTAGTGGACGTTGTGATAATTGCGGTAACGCCCACTTCAAAAGTTCAGTTAAGGATACGATCTTCCTTAGAGAATGCAGAAAGTGTGGTATGAAAAAGAGTATTTAACCCTATACATGATATAGGGTTATTTATGCTATTTTTGCAATAATGGTTGCTTTTAAAAGTTAATTTTACTAAAGAAATCCCAATTGCATTTTGTTTATTTTTTTGTTTTTTCTTGTTTTTCTCTCTTATTAGTATACCAAATAGAAAGTTCACAAAAATTAGGACAGATAAAAGACCTAATCCTGCTGGAATCCCAAAAAAGTTTCCGAATACGAAAAATTCAAAAACAGAACGAACTGTTTTCGGAGCAAAAAAACCTCATATTGTAATAAAAATGATAAAAACAATAGCTGTTCCTATAAATTCAGACGTACCTTCTGTATTCCCAAATACCATTCCAGCAATGGCCAGTACAATATTTGCAAACACTATCACAAAACAAAACCAAATAAATATAGCAAATAGTGTTTTAAATAACCCTTTTAGCAAACTTATAAATAAATCAAGGGTGTTGATTATCCAGTACGATCCAGAGTGGATCGTCACCACACCGTGCCCCAAACGGGCGTCGGTTCGTCTCTCGCACGGAAGCATAGAGGGCTGCTTTTACCCCCGCCAAGCGGCCGTGTCCCCTTCCTTGTGAGAAAAAGACGAGGGAACACGCCGACACGTGCATCTTATTTCTTTCGATATATGGATAATCAACAGGTGTGATTCCAAATATTAAATAAATACTGCCTCCGTATAAAGCAACGGATCTTACATCATGAACAGGTTGATTGTATATCATCTCCAAAACAATATAGTAAACTAATAAACCAATAGGAAGAGAAATAAGGATAGCAAGGATACGAATCCAGTTAATGCTGCGCATAGTTGTATACTTCTTTTCTTTTTTCTTATTTTACCTTGGTTTGTTGATTAATGTAAGTAACATTATGGACTACACTTTTTCAACTACTCCTCTTCTTACTCTTAGTCTATTTACAAAAATGGGAGCAAGTAAAAATAGGGCGCCTAATACGGCAAAGAATAATCCGTATCCTAATAATGACTGATCATTTAAAGGGATTTCAAAACCTAATCTATAGATTACTACAGTTCCGCGAACTCCAGCCAAAAAACTAGCTAAAACATCATATGCGTTGTAAAGAACGTACCCACCAAGAGCTAATAATAGGACGTTAATAATTTTCCATTTCAACATGATATCCCCTTTCAACTTATGGCTCATTAAATCCAAACATGGCCATCAAAATAATTGGCACGATTGTTACTATAATCACAACAACAGGAATAAACCAAAGTGCAAAATATTTAAGTCTTCCAATCTCTCCACGTATAATTGAGATAATACTTAAAACAATACTCAAAACTAAAATACCTGCACCACCAAAAAGTAGCACACTGATTATATGACTAGATAGTACTATATTGTAACTCATAGCAATAAGCAAAAATCCCAATATGGTTAATACAAAAGACCAGATACTATATTTTTTATTCCTCAAATTTGTAACTACTCCTTTCTACATCTTTATATAACTCACCTTAATTTCCAAATAAGTGAAATGAACTGCCTGAAAATATAAACTGGACTTCATTAGAACTGAAGAAAAAGTAAAAAGATGCAAACTACTGGAACCCAAATGGCCAAAAAAGAAAATACCTTATAATTTTTGATAAATTGACTCCAATAAAAAATCACAGAACCCAGTATGGTTATCGCTATATAAATATTTGATAAATCGAAAAAGACTATCACTTTTTTACCAAATAAGTACCCTAAAAGACCAAATAAAAAAGTGTTTATAGCATAATGAATTATGTTTTTGTTAAAGAATTGATTTATTAAGCAATAAAGTAACGCACCAAAAGTACATCCTAAGTAATTAAGAGATAAAAACAAAAGAAGTAGCAATATTTGTAGTTTGCTTATAAAAAGAAGAACCAGTCTAACAACAAATAGTGATGCTCCTGCACCTTTAAAATATGATTGCATAAAATCTAATCCAAAATGTATTTAATACTAATTAGGCCCTATTTTTTTACAATGAATTTTCCATAGAATATATTCTTAAGCTATTCTGTTTTCGCAAACCAAGTTATCTGACTAAAAAATGAGGCAGCTTCCTGATGTGTCAGGAGAGCTACCTTTTTTACATTTTCTTATTATCTGATGTTCTATTGCTTTACATTGTTGTAAATTGTATATGATATTGTTTTGGTAAATTTTCATTGCCGACATGTTCCAAGTCTAAATCCCGATTTATATATAAATTGTATGTTTTTTCTTTTTGATAACCACCATTTGGTGATTTAACTACCAATGTTTGAGGATCACTTATTTTTAATGAAACGGGAACTGGTTTATTATCTTGATCCTGGACATAGACAGATTTTGCATTCATAATCTCTTGATTTATACCGTGATCGAAAGTAATAATCCATTCTTTATCAGGAGATACATTAGATTGAGCCATTTGTATATCTAAATGTTTATCAGTATCTTTTGTAAGGATTGAATATCCAACATAACTTCCTATTCCTATGAAGATTAAGGCACATAAAGTAACAAGTTTCTTTTTCAAAATATTCCCTCCTTATATACCTTGGTTAATTATACCATTTAAATCCTGAATAGTAAGCTTAATCATACTTAATTTTTTATTAGGTACCCCTTTACTATTTATATACATCTTACTTTATAAATGTACATATTCTTGTGGTAGGAGGTAAGAAAAGAAGGAAGGGCGATGGGCGTATCCACCCTCTCTCTTTCTCCATCTCTCCTCCTTCCAACCACGCTACCCTGTCAAAATATTAAGTGTAACTTATATAGGTAGTTCTGATACTCTTCCTGTCTATCATCTCCTACCTTTATAGCAAGCAATTTTTCAAGCCCCTCGATATGTTTTTTTAACAAAATAGTAACCTCCCATAATGCCTGTCTTTACAAATTTGATTCGTATGAACTAAATTCTTTGGTCTAATTCCCTGTATTTTCATTTTCTAGAGGATTATGTAGAAATAACCACGAACTTATATTCTTATTATAAAGGGAAATTAGGGAGTGATGAAATGACGAATTTGGAACAGGCGGGAATGGATGAAATTTATCCGGGAGAAAAGGAGAAAGCAAACATGGCTAACCATAACGATGCAACAGATAATGAAACGAACATAAATGAACAGGATTTATCGGGATTTGCTAATGTGTATATGATTGAATTACTGTACAAGGAAAAGCCACAGCTGTCCAAGCAGGCACTTTACGAAAAAATGCAGCAATATACCGGAGAAGTGCAATTACCGGAGGAAAAAGTTACGCCAGCAAACTCCGAAGATTCTCTGGCGGTGTGGGAAACGAATAAGGACAAGCCGGATGAATCGGAATCAGGGGTGATACTTTTTTTTCATATGAATCATATGGTTCCATTTCAAGAAGGACCGTTGCCGGCACAGACCTGCATCATGACTTCGGAGCGTGCGCCGCAAGTCGAGTCATATGAGTCGGCGCTACAGCAAGCTTGGCACTGGACGGAGGCAAGAGAAGCCGTTGCAGGCTGCAGTCATTCATTACTGTTGACGGATTTTTGTGCAAGAGGATTGGATTACAAGGAGCGCCTGCAATTGATTACCGGTGCGCTTCGTGCGTTGTTGGAAACTGCGCCATGTGAAGCTGTTTATTTTCGAGCTAGCGACAAGATCGTACAACCACAAGTTTATTTGGAGGCGATTAATGCAGGACAGCGTTTGTATGGGGCGATGAATGTCCGTTTTTATAATGTGGAAGGAAGAGACAGCGGAAGAGACGAAATGCTCATAGATACATGCGGTCTGGCTGCGCTCGGCGTGTCGGATGTGCAGTGCCATTTCTATGATATGGAACCGAATGAAGTAGCTTCTTTGGTCGGAGATATTGCCTATTATATTTTCGAGCAAGGAGATGTCATTCGTGATGGAGAAACCGTCGGCTCTGAAGAGTTGCGCTGGCTGTGCGAGCATCAGCATGCGTTAGCTGCGCCGCCGCGTTATGTGCTGGATTTGAACCCGGGTCCGGAGCATTATGCCGGTATTCAGCATCACGATCAGGAAGGCGGAACTGAATGATGTGCTGGAGGATACGGATACATTGGTGGAAGACTTGAAGCGGGCAGGAGCGAATTCGCAAGTATGAATTGGTGCTAGGGAAGCTATTATTAAGAAGCTCATAACGAGTTTTGATTGAAGCAATCGACACAAATAAAAGAAATAAACCACTCAAAGCAACTGTTAAGGAGCCTATAGTTTGATTATATTCCAAAAACAAGTTATTATCGTCATAGGTGTTCCTACATAGGTAACAGTGGGAGAGGTTTGAATGGAAGCTGAATTGTATTTAAAGCAGGATAGCAGTGGTCAACTATATGTAGATTTTGACGCTCCTCCTGGACTTGCACCATCTGAATTTGTTGAACAAATTTTCCAATGTGTCGACTCTGGTTATCGTATTTTAGGTATTCATATGCCAAACGAAACGAGTAACGGCGATTGGGAAGCCTTTTTGATTCGTGACGGTCACTCTGTTCGTCATTTGGTTTGTTATCCTGGTACGAATTGTATAAATTATGAAATGGCTATGGAGACGTTTGACTTTTTTGTGAGAAGGCTCGGGTATGAAAAAGTTAGATGAACATGCTATTCAATTGAACCATATGTACATTTACATGTGTTGACAATTTATATTACGAAGCATATAATGTCTCGTAAAGAAAGCACACAAATTCGATGACGAGAACAAGTACGTTGTGAAGCTGTTCCCCAGAGAGCCGGTATTTGCTGAAAGCCGGTGTTCAGTTCGCAGCCGAATATCCTCTCCGAGAAGTCAAGCTGAATTACAGTAAGCTTGAACGGTTGTCTACCGTTAAAAAGAACGCGTATGATTGTACGTTGCTGAGTGCTATTGATGAACGGGTCGTAATCAATAGAAGCCAGGGTGGTACCGCGGGTAAACCCGTCCCTTGTTGTGGGGGCGGGTTTTTTGTGTGCTTTTTTAATCTATAAAAGGAGTGGTATCACATGAAAGAGGTTCATGCAAAAGAATCTGCTGTTGAGCGCGAACAACGAGTTCATGAACGGTGGCAGGAACAGGACACTTTTCAAAAATCTATTCAAAACCGTGAAGGAAAACCGACCTTCGTATTTTATGAAGGGCCACCGACTGCAAACGGTCTTCCTCATGTTGGGCATGTATTTGGTCGTACCATTAAAGATGTGGTAGCACGATACAAAACAATGACAGGGTATCAAGTACTTCGAAAAGCCGGATGGGATACCCATGGGTTACCTGTCGAGCTGGGGGTAGAAAAACAGCTTGGCATCTCGGGAAAGCATGAAATTGAGAACTATGGAGTAGAAGCCTTTATTGCGAAATGCAAAGAGAGTGTATTTACGTATGAAAAGCAATGGCGTGACTTTACAGAGAAAATCGGATATTGGGTGGATATGGAAAGACCATATATTACCCTTGATAACTCCTATATTGAAAGTGTATGGAACATTCTTGGGACATTGCATGAAAAGGGCTTGTTATATAAAGGCCACCGTGTCTCTCCCTATTGCCCAAGTTGCCAAACTTCTCTTAGTTCTCATGAGGTGGCACAAGGATATAAAAACGTAAAAGACATCACTGTTACTGTCAAATTTAAAATAAAAGATCGTGAGAATGAGTACTTCTTAGGATGGACTACAACCCCTTGGACACTTCCTGCAAACGTAGCGTTAGCTGTTCATCCTGATATGGAATACGTACGGGTCAAAGAAGGGGGCAATGTTTATATTGTTGCTAAAGCGCTTGTGGAAAAGGTGCTACAGCAAGGATATCATGTGTTGTCCCAGCATAAAGGAAGAGAATTAGCTGGGCTTTCCTATGTACCTGTGTTTGAATTCGTACAGGTGGAAAAAGGCCACCAAGTAGTAACAGCAGAGTATGTAACAGAGCAAAGCGGTACAGGAATTGTTCATATTGCGCCAGCATATGGAGAAGAGGACTACAAGGTCATTCGAGAAAACGGCTTTTCTTTCGTAAATGTAGTAGACGGTAAGGGACAATATACGAGTGATGTTCCTCCGTTCCAGGGTAGATTCGTAAAAGACTGTGATATAGATATCGTTCGGTATTTAGCGGCTAAAGGTCTTCTGTATCACAAGGAAAAGCATGAGCATAGTTATCCTCATTGTTGGCGCTGTGACGCTCCGCTGCTGTATTATGCGAATGAAAGCTGGTTCATCCAAACGACAGCGTTAAAAGAGCAATTCCTGCAAAATAATGAGGGAGTAACATGGTATCCTTACCATATTAAGCATGGTCGATTCGGGAATTTCTTAGAAAATATGGTGGACTGGAATATCAGTCGAAATCGATATTGGGGAACACCTCTAAATATTTGGCAATGCGAGAATTGTGACCATAAATATGCTCCTAAAAGTATACAGGAGTTAAAAAGCCATGCTTCTCATGATATTGGAGAAACGATTGAATTGCATAAGCCATATGTTGATGAAGTAAAGCTATGCTGTTCCGAGTGTGGCGGTACAATGACACGTACACCGGAAGTCATTGACGTCTGGTTTGATAGCGGATCGATGCCTTTTGCCCAATATCATTATCCGTTTGAAAACAAAGAACGGTTCGAAAAACAATTTCCCGCCGATGTGGTTATAGAGGGAATTGACCAAACGCGTGGCTGGTTTTATAGTCTGCTGGCTGTATCAACTCTTTTCACAGGAAAAGCTCCTTATAAACGGGTGCTATCTCTTGGTCATATCCTGGATGAGAATGGACAGAAAATGTCGAAGAGCAAAGGAAACGCGTTAGATCCGGTTGATTTAATACAGAAATTCGGCGCGGACGCATTGCGATGGGCACTTCTGGCAGACAGTGCACCATGGAATCCAAAACGATTTTCAGAGCGTGTTGTGCAGGAAGCAAAATCAAAAGTAATCGATACAGTAGTAAACGTATACGCTTTTTATGTGTTATATGCGAACCTGGACAGCTATCGACCGGATAAAGCATATAAAGTAAAACAGACAGCATTGGATGAATGGATTTTGTCCCGTTTACACAGCACAGTAAAGCAAGTAAAACAAAGTATGGAGGATTATCAATTCACGAATGCCGTACGTGAAATAGCAGCATTCGTGGAGGAGCTAAGCAACTGGTATGTTCGTCGCTCAAGGGACCGCTTCTGGTCTCAAGGAATGAGCGAGGAAAAAGCTTCTGCGTATACAACGTTACATGAAGTAATCGTAAAAACAAGTCAATTGTTGGCACCATTCACTCCTTTTGTGGCAGAGGATATTTATTCTACTCTCGAAGGTGGGAGTGTGCATCTAACTGACTATCCGGAATATGATGAGTCGAAAATTAATGAAAAGCTAGAAAAAGAAATGGATGCGGTATTGCAGGTTGTAGAGCTGGGACGTAGTATTCGGAATACGACGTCTTTAAAAGTGAAGCAGCCATTGGCAAGCTTATCACTCATCGTAAATAAAGATGAAAAGATGGAGTGGGAATCGTATAGCGATATTGTAAAAGATGAATTAAATGTAAAGGTGTTCCAGGTTAAACAAAATGATGAGAGCTTCGTGTCTTATAAAGTGAAGCTGGATTTCCAAAAAGCAGGTCCGAAATTCGGCAAGCACACAAACAGTGTGAATCAGTGGTTGCAGAGTCTAACGAACACAAAAGCGAAAGAGTTTGTGGAAAAAGGAGAAGAACGTTTTCAAACGCCTATCGGTGATACACTAACCATCACAAAAGAAGAAGTGCTGATTGAAAAAGTACCGAAAGATGGATTTGCAGTCGCAACCAATGGCTCTTACACTGTCGTCTTAGATACGACGTTAACAGAGGAGTTAATTCAGGAAGGATTGGCTCGTGAATTGCTTCGTGCGATTCAGGAATATCGAAAGAAATTAAACTTACCTGTTAATTTACGCATTGATATGGAAATGAGCATGGACAAGGAGATGGAGCAGGTGGTGACACGTTACGAGGGCCTCTTGCAAGAAAACTTGCTGATGAATTCCTTGCATCTATGTGATGAGGTAGAGACAGGGGAGCAATTGAAGGTCGGTTCCAAGCTGGTTACTGTTCGAATCGTAAATCATCCATAGCCTGAAATAAGTGCATACTCTAAAATGAAAAAACAAGCCATCCTTGCTGTGAACGAATACAGAAAGGATGGCTTAAGCTGGATATGAAGAAGGGCACAAGGCCAATTCTCAGGGGGAAGAATTTACTGGTGTAGTTTGAAAAAGATTAGGGCTCAAGCAAATAGAAGACACATAAATCACCAACAAGCTATTTTTAAAATTTTTAACTATTGAGGAAAAACTTCTAATTGACAAAAAATAAAGAAACTCGTATATTTTAATTAACGAAGTTATAGCGACAAAAAAACGAAAAAATATTTTTTTGCTTAAATAACGACTATATAGCGACAAAATAGGAGGTAACTGAAAATGACAAATAAAATAAAAAAAATAATCACTCACATTGTAGAAGTACCGCTTAAAAACAGATGGCAAATTTCCTTGTATTCTGCAAACACAAGACAACATGCCGTTGTAGAAGTAATTTTGGAAAATGGTATTCATGGCTTCGGTGAAGCATCTCCATCCCCGGCTTTTATGGGAGAGACGGCAGAAACAATTAAGCTAGTAAACGATCTTTATTTAGCGCCACTGTTGATTGGCTTGCCTGTTGATGAAATAGCGCTTGCACATACGAAAATGAATCAAGCAATTTACGCACAAACAGCAGCAAAATCAGCGATTGACATCGCACTTCATGATGCATGGGGAAAAACATTGAATCAACCGCTCTATAAATTGATTGGCGGAGAAGTCAGAGAAACGGTCCCACTCACATACGTGGTAGGCATTAAGAATAATGAAGATGCTTACGAAGAAGCCATACGACGAGCTAATGAAGGATTTAATGTAATCAAAATTAAAGTTGGAAACGAGCCAAAAAGGGATATCGCTTTAGTTAATCTAATTCGTAAAGCGATAAACGATTCAGGAAAAGAGGCAAAGATTCGTCTTGATGCGAATCAAGGTTATGATGTGCCGACTGCAATTAAAGTGATTAAGGAGTTAGAAGAGACAGGCGAAATTGAGTCGGTTGAACAGCCGGTTCGAAAATGGAACATTTTCGGTATAAAAGAAATACGTGAAAAAGTGAAAACACCAATCATGATTGATGAAACTGTTTTTAGCCTTGAAGATGCGATGAATGCCATTAAACTTGGCATCGCTGATATTATCAATTTGAAAATTTGCAAAGTAGGTGGAATTTATCAATCTAAAAAGATTGCTGCATTGGCGGAAGCAGCAGGAATGTCTTGTACGGTTGGGAGCAACCTGGAGCTCGGTATCGGCATTGCTGCAAGTGCCCAATTTGTTACAAGTACATCGGTTGTCAAAAATCCGAGCGATTTTATATGTGGAGCTTATTTGCATGAATATGATATGACTGAAACGCCGATGATGGATTTGGTGAAGGATGGAGCGATGAAGGTCTCAGAACAACCAGGATTAGGCATTGATGTCAATACTTCATTACTTGGGAGAGAGTCATAATGAACATCTCGATTAAACGATTGCAAAACGATATAGAAAAGTATGCACGGTATGGAAAAGAGCCAAACAGTGGCATAACAAGACCAAGTTTTTCGGAAGCGGATTTTGAAGTAAGAGACTTATTTATCGACGAACTCAAACAACTTGGCCTTGAAGTAAAGGTTGACGGTGCCTCTAACATATGGGGATTAATGAAAGGAAATGGTCAGAAAAAGGGAACGATTGTCATTGGTTCTCATCTTGACACCGTACCTAACGGGGGGAAGTATGATGGTGCTTTAGGTGTTTTAGTTGCAAAGGAAATTATCCGAACATTAAAAGATCATAATATTATTTTGAATCATGAGCTTGAAATTGTATCGTTTACCGCTGAGGAACCAAACGATTTTAATTTGTCTACTATGGGCAGCCGCAGCTTTACTGGAAAATTACTTCCTGAGCATCTAATGGATGTGACAGATTCAAAAGGCACACGTTTGACCGATTGTTTTAAAAAAGCAGGCGGCGGCCTCGATCATTTTCCCGAAATGGTCCAGGCCCATAAAGACAAAAAAGCCTTTATTGAGCTTCATATAGAACAAGGCAAACGTTTGGAGCAACAAAATATTTCGGTTGCTTCCGTGAATAAGATTGTCGGTATTTACCGTGATCAAGTGACTGTTATCGGCGAAGCAAATCATGCCGGGACAACGATGATGGAACATCGGTTTGATGCGCTTACAGCAGCAGCAGAAATGGTGCTTGTAGCAGAAAAAATTGCAAGAGAGGACGTGAAAGATACCGTTTGTACGATTGGAAAATTTAACGTTTTTCCAAATGCAGCAAATATAATACCGGGAAGAGTAGAGTTTATTCTCGAAGTACGTGGAGAAACGGAAGAAGATATTCAACGGCTTGCAGCCAATATTAAAGAGGAATGGAAAAAGATTAAGAAGGCACGTAAAGTGAACGTTAAAGAGCGAAATATTCTTAATCAAAAACCTGTTCATTTAGATATGGATATTGTTGCTAGTATTGAAAAGGCAGCACAGGAACATGATGTACCAATTGTAAGGTTGGCAAGTATGGCCGGACATGATGCAAGCCATATGGCTGATATTTCAAAAACAGCGATGATCTTTGTAAAGAGTATCAATGGAAAAAGCCATTGCCCAGAAGAATATAGTACACCGGACGATATTGAAATTGCCGGTAACGTTATGCTTCAAGCTATTTTGAACGTAGATGAGCAACTTGATTAAAGCAAAAAAGGAGGTTTTTTTATGATTCATTCACCTTCGCTTTGGGGGCTTGTCCCCCTTATCGTTTTTATTATACTAATATTAAGAAAATTCAATCCTATTGCTGCTATTTCTGTTGCTATTATTGTTGGAGCTGTTATGAGTGGTTCTGGCTTAATGGAGGTTGCAGAGGTCATTGGAAAAAATGGGCTGACAGATTTTATCGCTTATATTGGTCTGGTTATTTTGGCGGGCGGCGGCCTTGGAAAAATTGCAGAAAAAACAGGAGTCGCCCGTAATATTGTATATTTTATTATGAATAAAGTCGGCATTAATACGCCAAATAAAGCGATGATTAGCACAATGATAGCATCATCCTTATTAGCTGCATTACTAGGGACGTTGGCAGGGGCAAATGCTATTGTAGCACCCGTACTTATTCCGGTAGTGGCAGCAGCCGGGTTATCATCGAGTGTCGTGGCAATTCTTTTTCACGGTGCGGCGGCTGCGGGGGTTTTAATCGGGCCATTTACGCCACCAGTAGTCACATTAATGGAATTAACAGGATTAACGTATCCTCAAGTACTTTTGTATGCCGGTCTTCCGGTTGCCGTCATTCTATGGGTGTGCACATTTGTTTATTCAAAAATGATTCTGAAGAAGTCTCTTATCGAGCATTCTTATCCGGAAGAAGATTTAAGCGGTTTCAATCAGAAAGAATCTGAGATGGATCCGAAGCAGAAAAAAATTACGACTCAGGCAACGGTTGCCTTTTCAGTAATACTCATCGCATCTATTATATACGGTATTATGATTAAAGGCGGAGCAACATATACGATTGTCATCATTTTATTAACAACCATTATAACCGGTCTTGCCGGCAGAATGTCACCGAATCAAATTGCTGATACATTTGTAGAAGGTGCGAAGCCATTGTTGTGGATTTTCATCCAATTTGTTTTGTTTACGCCATTTATTTATTTTACTGAAAAAATGGGGGGGTTCGAAGCGCTTAAAAATTTGCTTCTTCCTTATGTAGAAAATGGCGGACAAGCTACAATGGTGATACTAAGCACCATTGTAAATATTGCGGGTATTCCGGGTGCAGCCGTTGCACACTCCATTCTTATGCATAAGATGTTCATTTCAACTGTTACGGACTTACATGTTCCGATGTCTGTCTGGGTGTTGGCACTACTTGTTGGTTCGCAAATGCCGTTTTTCTTGTATCCAACCGGAGATGCCCTGGGAGCCATGGGATTGGCCCGTTCAAAAGATCTTAAAAATATAATTATCTTCGGTGTGTTTGTAACAATTATCGTCGTTTTATTTATTGTTATACGTGTGTTATTTTTGTAAACTATAACGAATGAAGAGGTGACTTGATATGGGCTGGCAGAGACTTAGAGAAGATGTAGAGAGAATGGTGTCAAAAGTCGATGGGAAAGTAAGCGTTGCCATTGAAACAGATAAGGGGCACATTTTGATTAATGCAAACGATCCTCTTCCGTCTGCAAGTTTGATTAAAGTTCCAATCATGATTGAAGCATATCGCCAAGTACAAGAAGGCAAATTGAACTTGGCTAGTAAATATTCCCTCCTACCCGAAGATAGGGTAGGAGGGATGGGCATTGTTTCTCATCTTTCACCTGAACTTCGTTTAACATTAAAAGATCTTATTTCGCTTATGATTATCATTTCCGATAATACGGCAACCAACGCGGTCATACGCAATGTTGGTATACATACCGTGAATCAGTTAGCGACTGATTTAAACTGTGGACAAACCGTTTTGGCACGGATGATGATGGATCATGAGGCGGTCAAACTAGGTAAGGATAATATAACATCAGCCAATGATATTGTTCGCTTTTTGAAGGAGATAGTAGAAGGAAGTATATTGAATGAAGAAAACAAAAAAGCTGCTTATAATACCCTTTTAAACCAACAGTTTAATACAAAACTGCCTGCCTTGATTACAGGAGGCTTTTCCCTTAATGCTACCCTTGCTCATAAAACAGGAGAACTTCCAGGAACCGAGCATGATGCCGGGGTTTTTCATATTAATGGAAAGCATGCTTATGTAGCTGTTTTAACAACAGAACTGTCTGATAATACGTCCGGTCAACGGATTATTGCTCAAGTGGGAAAACTTGTTTTTGATTACTTGAGCGCATAAGAACCCAGAGCAAAGGAACACTTTTATTTGATTTTTTAATTTTTCAACGGTTAATATTGATATAATCAACTTACTTGTATTTTTCCTTAAGTTTTCGTACAACATCGAAAAATCGATGAGTATGAAAGCATTTATGCATTAAACTATTCCTTAAGATTTTTATTACCGTTGGAGGATAAAATGGTTGTTCAAATTGCAGTGATTGGCTCTGAAAAAATGGTTCACGAAGTTATCCGTTTGAATCAAAATAAACGCATCTATATTAAACCTTTTATTTATGAAAAACCTGAAGAAGGTTTGCAACTTGTCGAGGAAGCAAAGGACTACACTGTTCTCTTTTTTACAGGTCCTATTCCTTATTATATGGCAAAAGGGAAAATTCAGGAGTATAATTTGCCTGCTGTTTACATTCCTTTTGATGAACTGGCCTTTTCTTTATCTTTGTATCATATACAACATGCATTTAATATTAATCCATTAAAGCTTTCTATTGATATTCCAAAAAAAGAAGTGGTCTATAATATATTGCATGAATTAAGACTGGACATTCAGTCAATTTTTATTAAAGAATTTGAAGACGAAATTAATCAGCATAGGTATACGGACGAGATCGTTCAATTTCATCACGATCTTTGGAAAAAAGGTGAAACTTCATTTGTTTTGACAAGCGTACAGTCTGTTTACAATGAACTGCAGAAATTAAATATTCCAAGCTTTCGTATGATGATTCCACGAAAAAATATGATCGCTACACTGGAGCAAGCTGTAACAATAGGGGAGCTTTTACTAAGTAAATCTTCACAAATTGCGGTTGGGATCGTTCAAATAGCTGAGCAACATGCTCAGAAACATTATGATGTAAAGGAGCTAAAAGTTACTATATATGGGTTTCTCACAGAGTTTGCTCGAAAGATGAATGCGTCCGTTAAAACAGTTGATGAATACACGTTTATGATTTATGGAACAAGGGGTGGTGTTGAACAACTAACTGATCAGTACCGTGTGTTTCCTTTATTGAATCATTTAAAAGAAATTAACGATGTGAACATCAATTTTGGTTTTGGTTTCGGTATTACGGTGACAGAAGCAGAGGAACATGCGCAAATTGGTTTGTATCATGCAAAGAAATTAGATGAACACAGTGTTTTTATTGTGACGGAAGAAAAGAAAGTAATTGGGCCATTAAATAAAAAGATAACAAAAACGTTTGAACTGCAAAGTCAGGATGAACGTATTCTTGCAATGGCTAAAAAAACGGGTATCAGTGTTTCAAGTATATCGAAAATAGTTAATTTTACCAATCTGCGACATAACCATAGCTTTTCCGCGAGTGATCTTGCCGATTATTTGCAGTTGAGCAGGCGTAGTGCGGAGAGAATGCTAAAAACACTTGTAGAAAAGAATTATGCCGAAATATCTGGTGAAGAACAGCCTTATCAAAAAGGGAGACCACGCTCCATTTATAAAATAAACTTATAGTCGCCCAGCTCGCCATTCGTGTTGGTGACATCAAGGTTCAAGCATACATCTGTACGCACCTACAGCATATAAAATTTTCTCCTCTCTTCTCCAGTGAAAAGAAAGGGTTGTCCTTGTCATCCCCATAAGGGGGATGATAAGGGGAAGGCGAACAAGAATCCTCTAAAGAGGTAGAGGATTCTTGTTCGCAGTCCTAAAACGGGTTAATCAACACCAGTGAAGTTGTAATTAAGTTTGTCTTGTTTTTTATCGGCTTTGATATTGGCTAGTAGAACCCCAAATAACGTAATAACTCCACCTGCTATAGAAAGAAGTGTTGGAATTTCTCCGATCCATATCCATGCAATCATAAAAGCGAGCGACGGTACTAAATAAAGAGAACTAGTCGCCTCCGAAGCTCCCTTGCGTGAAGTTACGAATGCTAAAGCGAGATATGGAAGTACAGTCGGGAAAATGCCTAAATACAGAATACTTACTGTCACATCCCACGGGGCATGTATGAGGGCTTCTCCCAGTCCTGGAAGAAAAATAAGCATCCAAAAGGTACCTGCCCAAATGGTATAAGAAGTAAAGGCAAAAAAACCGTATTTTTCTAAGTAGGATTTTTGAAAGGTGAAATATACACTTTCTGAGAACGCTGCCAAAAGAATAAAGAGAACTCCATTGTTGAATTGAAGGGTAGACTCTGCTCCTAAAGAAGTAATGATGACTCCCAAGAAGGCAAGCACGGCGCCTGTCCATTGGCGGATTCCTGGCTGTTCATCGAAGAATAGCAAGGCAAGTATTGCTGCAAAGATGGGAGTCGTTGACACGAATACACTTGCTACTCCTGCACTAACTGTTTGCTCTCCATAGTTAAGAGCGGTATGATACACTGTAAAACCCAATCCTCCCAACAATAAGATAACGGGAATATCCTTTCCTTCCGGCAACCGTATGCGAAAAATGAGCCCTAAAATAGCAAGTAGTATCGAGCCAACAAGCAAGCGCAAAAGAGAGAGATGTTCAGGCGTATAGGCATCAAGTCCAACCCGAATTCCTACAAAGGCCGAAGCCCAAAGAAAGATACTTAAACTATGGGCAAGTATAACGCTTGTATCCGACTGTTTGTGCATATTTCCCCAACCTTTCTTCTTATAACCCAACCAGTATTCATCCTTGTGTGTAATACTTTATATGTTAATCAAGGATTGATAAAATATCTTCAACCAGTTAAAAAATAATGAACCCAACCACTTTGCAAGATAAAAGAAGAAAGGAACTTGTTTGGATGGATACCGATAAATGGAAGCTGAGTAAGCAACCTCCTAAATACCAGCAAATTGTAGACGTTATCAAAGGAAAAATTGCTAATGGTGAATGGCCGGTTGGAAGTAAAATTCCAAGTCAGCGTACGCTAGCCAAAACATTTGGGGTGAATCGAAGTACTATCATCACTGCCCTGGATGAGTTAATGGCTGATGGATTAATCGAAGGAAAAATGGGGATGGGAACGTTCGTAGTCAACAATACGTGGACATTACTGGCTACCAATCCTCCACCGGATTGGAATACATATCTAAAGTCTGGTTTATACCAACCAAGCCAAGCTATTGTTCAAGAAATTAATAAGGATGAATCGAATAAACGTCTTATTCAACTCAGCAAGGGAGAGCTGTCTTCTGATATCTTTCCGTTGGATAAGATGAAACTTGTTATGCAAAGAGTAACAGAAAAAATGGGGATTTTGGGTTATGAAGAGCCCAAGGGTTTTTTGCCTTTGCGTCAGGCGTTAAGCAACTATGTAAAAACGATAGGGATTGAAGCTTCACCGTCTTCCATCTTAATTGTCTCCGGAGCGTTACAGGCGCTGCAATTAATTTCGGTAGGGCTTTTGCATAGAGGATCAACCGTACTGCTTGAACAACCTTCTTACCTTTACTCGCTGCATGTATTTCAATCAGCAGGAATGAAGCTTACAGGCTTGCCTATGGATAAACAAGGCCTTTTGCCAGAGTTTATTGCTGCACAAAGAACCCAGCAAAACAAAGCGATCCTTTATTCAATTCCCTGTTTTCATAATCCGACAGGCATTCTTATGTCAGAAGAGAGGCGTCAGGAACTTCTACAGGTATGTGAAGAAGAACGACTTCCGATTATTGAAGACGATATTTATAGAGAGTTATGGACTAGTGAACCACCACCAGCTCCTCTCAAAGCGAGAGATAGACATGGGCACGTATTGTATGTTGGTAGCTTGTCTAAAACGTTAAGTCCAGGTCTACGAATCGGCTGGATTGCCGGACCGGAACCTGTAATCGAACGATTATCTGATATAAAAATGCAGACTGATTACGGTTCTGGTTCAATATCCCAAAGAGTTGCAGCCGAATGGCTGGCAAGTGGTTTATATGATCAATATTTGACGTCTGTCAGGGAACAGCTTACCATTCGAAAGAAAGTAGCAATCGAAGCGTTAGAAACGTATATGAGCGATGTAGCTACATGGGATGTACCGGATGGTGGTTTTTTTATTTGGTTAAAAATAAATGCCAAGCTATCAACAAAGGAGCTTTTCAATAAAGCGTTACAAAAAAGGATTCTTCTCAATCCAGGTACGATTTATGCCCAAGAATCAGGGTTGTATGTCCGGTTATCCTACGCATATGCTTCCTTGCTAGAAATTAGGGAGGGAATCCGCCAAATGGCTACCATTATTCAAGATTCTAGAAGTGACTATCTTTCCATGTAACTATATAGAATTCACTTACTATAGTAACAAATGGTCGGGTGGTTGCGACCTGTGCCCCGGCAGAAAAAATGACCCATTACGAATCGAGCCATCCATGCATGGATTGATTTAGCTACGGGTAAGATAGAGCAGGTCTCGTTGTATATCCCGCTACAATCCGTTCTACCGGACAGTAGCAAGAAAATTGACAGGGATAAGGTAGCATCTATATACCTCGAAAGCCATCCGTTACAGCTTCAGTATATTTGGCCGCATATGCTTGATCAGAAAGCGAAACAGCCAATGCTAGTATACGCTCCACTGGATGACTACTATGTAGAATACATAGATGCCTTAAGTGGTAAAGTTGTGAAATCAAGGTAAGCTCCGACTTTTCGGATTCGTTTTTTATTCATGCGAAAAACTGGCTTAGCCAGGCGATATAATAAGCAAACGGAACAAGGAATAGCTGAGCAAGAACTGTCCCCACAAATCTTGAAAGGGTCAGGACGCCGACCATTTTATTGATGCTGTCTTTCTTCTCGGTTCCTTTCATGACTTTATCCGTCAAAATCGCTATTTGCGGATCAAGGAACACAGTTAAAATAATGGTGGAAAAACCGTTGATTAATCCTGTAGATGTCAGTGCGATAGAGCTATACTCTGGCTTAAGCAATGAGGCATACAGGCAGGCAAGGACGCTATCGGCATAAATCATTGCAGCTAGCATATTCAGTAACAAAATGCGTTTTGGTACACCGCCTATGCGTAAACGGGACAACGTTTCCCAGCGGGGGAGCTTAAAATGCTTTCTTGCTATTTTCATATGGTGTACTGTGGATACGTTTCTCACCAATTGGGGTACGGAGCCAGCCATCTCTAAATGAACGATCGCCCTGGACATCACGGAAACAAAAGTAGGAAGCAAGAGAGCGGCGATCACGGTTCCTAAGGAGGCTGAAAGCAAAATAACGCGGAACTGGCTTTCCAAAGCGGCGATATCACCTGTACGTTTGGCCATGTCTACCAGGCTTCCTGTAAGAGGTGCCTGTACCATATTAGATGTTCTAGATACGATGACAATTATGCTGAATACGGAAAGGGCGATCGCAATTTTCCCTGTGCGAATACCGGCGATTCTCACTGAGTAAGCAAAAGTATCAATCATATGTATAATCAAAGTAAATATGCATATTATCAATAGTTTTTCAAGCAAATGAATCCTCCTTCATAATTCTTGATAATGCAAGCCCTAACTAAAGAATTGATTCTGTATTTTTTCAGAAAATCCTTTCTGTACAGCTGAAAAGCCTTTGCATATATATGGCAAAGGCTTTTCAGCTTTTTACCTATTTTCCTTTCTCATGTAGCAAGTAGCGGAGTTTGCGGACGCTAATATTAAGCAGGCGAGATGCTTTTTGCTGGTTCCCCCATGATTCTTTTAATGCCCGTCCAACAAAGGCGGCACCGATGGTTTTTTCAAGTTCCTTTATCCGGTCCATGACGGCAGGCAAGTCAGTGCTTGAGCTATTTTTCCATTGCGTTAGTAGTTCGCGTTTCCATTCCTCCACATATTCCTCAAGCGAAGGCTTGGAGAGGGGACTTTTTTGCTCAGGTTTCTCTATAGATGGAGAAAATGAAATCATCTGCTGCTTTACGATGGCAGCAGGTAAGTAGTCGGGTGTAATCGGCCCTGGTTCACCTTCCGATAATGCAAGAGCCCGCGTTACTACGTTTGCCAATTCCCGGATGTTGCCGGGCCAGTCGTATTCCTGCATAACAGAAAGTGTTTCAGGGGCAAAAGCATTCTCATCCATATGATGACGGCGAATAAGGTGCCTTACAAGATAAGGAATGTCTTCTTTTCGATTTCGAAGAGGCGGAACGACCAGTTTTACAACATTGAGCCGGTATAGCAAATCTTCGCGGAATCGTCCATACTCTACTTCTTGCTCAAGATTGGCGTGGGAGGCAGCAATAATACGTGCATCCGTATGCCGGATTTGTTCGCTACCGATACGCATGAATTCCCTTGTTTCAAGTACACGCAGTAGTTTTACCTGGATGGCGGGAGAAGCGTCGGCGATTTCATCAAAGAACAAAGTGCCTTTACTGGCAGCTTCAAATAAACCTTTACGCGAGTGAAGCGCCCCGGTAAAAGCGCCTTTCTCGTGGCCGAATAGCTCGCTTTCGAGAAGCGTTTCTGTAAAAGCACCACAGTTCACACCTACAAACGGCTGAGAATTTCTCATGCCTGCTTCATGAAGGAAGCGGGCGAGCACTTCTTTACCGCATCCTGTCTCGCCTTCAATGAGCACCGTAATATTTTTACGGGCGATTTTATAGGCCAGGGAAAGCAAATTATACATGTCTGGATTGGTGCCGACGATGAATCCTGTCTGCTCTGCCAGTTGCATTAAGTCCGTCTGACGCTGGGTAGCCGGAGTAGTAAACAGGCTGTCGATAAGCGTCTCCAGTTCATTAATATCGTCAAACGGTTTTTCAATATAATCTTCTGCACCCAAGCGAATGGCTTCCAAAGCCGATTTGACCGTGCTGTATCCGGTCATAATGATTACACGGCAGGCAGGCATACGTTTTTTGATTGTCTTGAGAATATCAAGGCCGTTACTATCCGGCAATTTCAAATCGACAAGAGCTGCTTGATAGATGTTTTTTTCAAGTGCGGTACTTACCTCAGCAGCATTTCCAGCAAAGGAAAGGGCAATATCTTTTTTACGGAGCAAGTAGGAAAAAAAGGTTTGGACTTGTATTTCATCGTCTACGATGAGCAATCCATTCATTGTGACTCCTCCCTGTTTTCTATACTATCAGGATGATTACTAGAGCATGCCGGTAAGATAAGAGTAAAACGGCTCCCCTGGTTTTTTTCGCTCTCCGCCTCGATTGTGCCCCCATGAGCCCGTGCGATTCCAAGACTTACCGAAAGCCCAAGACCTGTACCTTGCGCTACTGCCTTCGTGGTGAAAAAAGGGTTGAAAATCTCACTTTTGTTTTTATCTTCAATTCCGCAGCCATTATCGGTAATATGCATGAAGATATGTGGATGGCCTTTTTTCTCTTTTGTTTCCGTACGAATATGGATATGTCCGGCCTTGACGTTCCGCGTCAGAATAGCATCTTTTGCGTTCAGCAGCAGATTGATGATAATTTGTTCGATTTGCTGAATATTTCCCTCTATAGGAGGTAAATTGGACTCTAGTTCTATCGTAAAAGAGATATGGTTTCGTTCAATCTGATAGCGTACAAGGCTTAAGACTTGCTGTACGGCCTGATTCAATGAACATGGCTCAAACATATATTCTTCCTGTCGGGAGAACGTGAGAAGATTTTGAATGATAAGTTTGCATCGTTTCCCGGAGGTGAAAATATCATCCAGCAGACGAGCATCCAGGCTTTCCTTCTGAGACTCCCGCAGCAAAAGCTGCGTATTTCCTAGAATGGCTGTAAGCGGATTATTCAGCTCGTGGGCAACGCCGGCCGCCATCTCACCGATGGCGGCCAATTTTCCTGATTGAATGAGCTGCGCCTCAATGTGCAGTTTTTTCGTAACATCCTTTATGTAGAGAATCACTCCATACATGACAGAATCCTCAGCAAGAACAGGATAAGCGAATACATCGCAAATTCGGTTTCCAATAAGAGGAAGCTGCTGGTACGCAGTCTGCTTTGTTCGATAACATTCAGTTAGTGGACAAGACGACCAGTCATGAGAAGGAGGCCGAAGTAATTCATGGCACTTCCGGCCATATACGAATTCCTCGGCAAGTCCAAGAAATTCGAGCACGGCTTGGTTGAAACGGACGACACGAAAATCCAAATCTACATATAGAAGCATATCTGTTACAGCACTAAATGTCCTTTCCCACTCCCGTTTGCTTTGTAATACCTCGTTATATAGCCGGGCATTCTCGATACAGACGGCGAGTTGATCGGCTACTTGCTGAAGAAAAAGAAGATCTGAATCATTGTACGCGCCGGATGAAGCGCTTCCTACACTTAGCACGCCGATTGGCCGATTTTTACTGAACAGCGGGATGAACACTGTTTCAGCGATTTGTGAGCTGATGAAAATTGTTTCTTCCAAATAGCGAATGTCTCCGCCAGTTGAGGGAGCGGTATGATAGCATGCTTGTTTATCGTTTATTACTTTCCAGCATAGCGATCGATCAGGCAGAAGCACAGTTCCCGGCAGAAGTGCCGCTTGATTGCGTGGAAAGAAATTACTTACGATAAGTTGATCGTTTTCGAATAAGGATAAGGAGAGACAATCAAGTGCGAAGATTTCCTTCAGTTTATCCGCCACGTTTTCTAGCATATCATCTAGTGACATATCGACATTGAAGCTTTTGACCACCTGATTGATGATTTCTAATTGCATATTTTTCTTTTCAATTTGCCGCAAATGCTTTTTTAATTCCGTATAGTAATTGCGCTTGGAAGATTCCAATCCGGTTAAAAGCGCAATGATATCTTGCTTTGACTCGCTCATGGAACCACTCCTTATAAAGGAAGTTCAAAAAGTCCGGGAAACAGCACGGCGAATTTCTGCGTTGCGTTGCCCCTCCGCTGCTCACGTAGTCTCCCCTCCGCTCCACTGCTCGGGTCTACTGCGCCTTGAACTTCACTGCTCTGTTTGTCCTCCTTTTTGAACAAGCTCTTATAACGCCTGCCGAAAAATCATTTCAATATCTCTCGTTTCAATATCGCGAGGATTAGTGATGAGACAAACATCTTCACTTGCAGCTTTGCTCATGACCGACACCAGATTTTCCGTAAAGCCAATATCCGATAAGCGCGTGGGAATACCAATATCCGATGCCAGTTGCCGGACATGGCGGACCGACAGCCGGGCGGCCTCTGCGGTCGTCATCTCGTTGACATTCTGCCCCATAAGTGATGCGATATCCATAAACCGCTCCGGCGCTGCCAGGAAATTATATTCCATTACGTAAGGCAAGAGAATGGCATTCAGCTTACCGTGGGGCATGTCCAGATAGCCTCCAAGCGCATGAGCCATCGCATGTACTGCGCCGAGGATTGCATTGGAGAAGGCGAGCCCTGCCTGCAAACTGGCCATTGACATAGCTGTTTTGGCCTCGCGGTTCGTACGGGAAGCAGTAGAAGCACGCAAATGCTTGGCAACAAGCGAGATGGCGTTTTGTGCCTGTACATCTGTCAGCGGCGTCGCTGCTACGCTTACATATGCTTCAATTGCATGGGTCAATACATCCATGCCGGTCTCAGCGGTTAAGTCAGCGTTTTTTGTAACAAGTGTTTGCGGGTCAATAATAGCGATATCGGGTACAAGAGACTTGGATACAATCGTCATTTTAATCTTACGTGAACAATCGATGATGACGGAGAACTGGGAGACTTCGGAGCCAGAGCCGGCGGTGGTAGGAACCATCAACAGCGGTGGAAGAGGGGATTTAATTTTATCAGCCCCTTCGAATTCATGGATCGTGCCGCCATTGGTGGCAACAATCGCAATCGCTTTCGCAGCATCCATGGCGCTGCCTCCCCCGATGCCGAGTACGGCATCACACTCACTCTCCCGGTAGCGTCGTACTCCTTCCTCAATCTCATAATCTTTTGGATTCGCGGTAATATGGTGGAATAGTTCATAGGAAAGTCCGCTGTCCTGGCAGGCAACGAGGACTTGTTCCGTCCAGCCGGCTTCCACTACGCCCGGATCACTGACGATAAATACATTATTGGCACCGATGCGCCGACAGCATTCTCCTGCCTGTTGCAGGGCACCCCACCCAAAAATAATTTCCGGTGCGGCAAATTTAGAAATTCGCATGGTTACTCCTCCGTTTCCCGAAATATCGGCCGTGTTTGCCGAAAAATCGGCACATACAGCCGGGATTTTGTTGTTTATACTCGTGAATCAGCGTATTGTCAAAAACGTAGAGTCATATTTTCTGTCGAACTACCGGTCAACAACTAACTATTTAGATTAATCTGAAAAGTTGGCATAGACTTTGCGATAGTTTAGATGACGGATGCAGTACAGAAAGGAGGGACACCGGAAGTTATTTTAGGCCCTTATTTTTATAGTAGGAGAAGATCGATAGTATTGCAATAAAAAAGAAAGCGCTTCATATCTATTGTGAAAAAGGAGAGGATACGATGGAAAACCAAGTGTTCGGATTTTACATGCCCACAGTTAATTTAATGGGAATGGGAGCGGCGAAAGAAATCGGAGAACGTATGAAATCGTATGGCAAGAAGAAGGCGTTGATTGTAACAGACGCAGGCCTTCACAAATTCGGAGTGGCAGACCAAATTGCTTCGTATGTAGAAGAGGCGGGGCTTTCGGTTGCGATTTTCCCGGGTGCCGAGCCTAATCCGACTGACAAGAACGTAGAAGAAGGATTGGCAGCATATCAGGCGGAGAATTGCGATTGTATTATCTCACTTGGCGGGGGAAGCTCGCATGATTGTGCCAAAGGCGTCGGGTTGGTTGCGGCGAATGGCGGTAGAATTCATGATTATGAAGGTGTAGACCGTTCAGCTCTGCCAATGGTAACGTTGTTTGCAGTGAATACGACATCAGGGACGGCAAGTGAGATGACGCGTTTTTGTATTATTACTGATACGTCCCGTTCAGTAAAGATGGCGATTGTGGACAAGCATGTTACCCCAACGGTTTCTATTAATGACCCGTTATTAACGGTAAAAAAACCGGCAGGACTTACAGCGGCAACCGGAATGGACGCGCTTACCCATGCGGTAGAAGCATATGTGTCGACATCCGCTACGCCCGTTACCGATGCCTGCGCTCTTCAGGCGATTCGGTTAGTTAGCCGGAATTTGCGGGTCGCGGTAGCGAATGGTGAAAACTTGCAAGCACGCGAAAATATGTCATATGCCCAATTCCTTGCTGGTATGGCATTTAACAATGCCTCATTGGGATATGTTCATGCGATTGCCCATCAGTTTGGCGGTATTTACAATCTACCGCATGGCGTCTGCAATGCGATTCTTCTGCCACATGTTGAGCGGTTCAACCTCATTTCCCGTGCTGATCGCTTTGCTGATATTGCGGAAGCGATGGGAGAGAATATTGATGGCTTATCCATGCGCGAAGCGGCGGAACGGGCGCTGGATGCTATCGTAATGCTGGCGCGTGATGTAGGTATTCCTTCCGGCTTTGCCGAGCTGGGCGCAAAAGAGGAAGATATTGAGTTATTGGCAGTGAATGCAATGAAAGATGCATGCGCGTTAACTAATCCACGTAAAGCTACGCTCGAAGACGTAAAAGAAATTATCCGCGCAGCATTTTAAGAGGACGGAGTGGGGAGGGATAAAAAGGGCAAGGGACTGTATAAAGTTCCCTTGCCTTTTTTCGATCGTATCGCTTGAAAAACGCCCGCGAGTTCTTTTTATTGTTATCCTTTTTCCATGTTATATTTTTTCATTCGATTATACAGTGTTACGCGCGAGATACCGAGCAATTGTGCGGCGGCAGACTTATTGCCGTACGTTGTACGGAGCGCTTCTACTAGTTCATCATACTCGCTGCGAGCTGCAAGCGGTCTTGCTGCTGGCGTTTGGGCTGCAAAAGGTAATTGGTTCGGCTGGTAGCCTTCAGGCAGATGCTCAGGCTCAATCCGCTCCTGATCCGTTAAGATGATAAGTCTTTCCATCAGGTTTCGCAATTGCCTGATATTGCCTGGCCAGGCATAGTCAAGCAGTAAAATGAGTGTTTTGGGTGCCAGTTCAGGGAGTGGCTTTCCGTATTTCACGGCGAATTCTTTAAGAAATAGCTGGGCCAGCTCGGGAATGTCTTCTTTTCGTTCGCGCAGTGGCGGAATGGGCACCGAGACTACGTTAAGGCGGTAGAATAAATCTTGTCTGAATTGGCCTGCTTCCACCATTGTTTCAAGGTCCCGATTTGTCGCCGCTACGATGCGCACATCTGTCGCGATAGGCTTATGTCCACCCACGCGATAGAACTGCTTTTCCTGTAGGACACGCAGTAGTTTAACCTGCTGATCAAGCGGGAGTTCCCCGATTTCATCCAGAAACAGGGTACCGCCCTCGGCCGCATCCATTTTTCCTTTTTTTCCTTCATGAATGGCTCCGGTAAAAGCCCCTTTTTCGTAACCGAACAGCTCACTTTCAAACAGCGCCGCCGGAATAGCTCCACAATTAAGCGCGATAAAAGGGCCGCCTGCCCGCGGACTTGCGCGGTGTACCGCTTCGGCGAACAGTTCTTTACCTACGCCGGATTCTCCGGTGATAAGAAGCGTGGCATCTGTATGAGCCACTTTTCTTGTCAACTGCATCGCCTGCATAATGGCAGCACTGCGCCCCTTGATTTTATAGAAGGGGTCTTCTTGCTGTTCGGTGTATAACTCCGTTTCCAGATCATGCAGATGTGCAGTCGTATTTGATAGTTGGTCATGCAGGCGCACCACATCACTAATGTCTTTTTCGGCGGAAATCCCCCCGATAATCTGTCCGTCCAGCATAACAGGTGATGTATTAACCAATACGTGTGCTCCCGCACGCGGCTGATTGTAATGTCGGGCAATGGATGAACCATCATGAATGCTTTTGAGTAGCATGACTGCATCTTTTTTGAAATGGCGCGTAATATGATGATGCAGAATATCTTCTGATGGAATTTGGTACATGGTTTCAGCTTGCTTGTTCCAATTAACTACAGTTCCTTCTGCATTAACGATTGTCAAGGAGTCGTCAACCGTCTGCAGAACGTTGTTATAAAATGCGAAACATTCCCTGAGTGCGCGTGTGGAGGCTAACACAATCGCCTCCGTCGATACGTATCCGATTGATTCGTTCGCATCTGATAATACTTCAATATCGGTTACTTCAGGGTTTGCTGAGATGACCTCAAACAGACGGGCTGATTCTTTTGCCTGCACCTTGCAAGGATGATGAGGCAAGAAAGAGCTCGGTTGCATAATCTCATAGAGAAAAGGGTTATAGAAAGAAAAAGGTTGATTTCGCATGCGTGTCCACCTAATCTACAGATTTAACACATATGTACAATAACAACGAGCGGATTTACAAAGTTGTAAACGCTTTACCCTTGTTATTATACTGCCGGGAACGGAAAAGCGCAATTCTCTTATACAGCTAAAAGGAGGGAAAACGAACAATGATACTAGAGGCAGCGATAAAACGGTTCTTTTTGTTTCTCTCGCAAAATTACTCGATGAATCGTGCGGCGAAAAAATGGGGCTTACGTTATGGAGCAAGTCGCTTTGTTGCCGGAGAAACGATCCGGGAAGCAATTAGTAAAGTAAAAGAATTGAATGCACAAGGATTGACTTGCACCCTAGATCATCTCGGGGAGTTTGTGCGTAGTCGTAGGGAGGCGATAGAATCTGCCGATTATTGCATTAAAACACTGGATGCAATACATCAAGCAGGCGTGGATAGCAATCTATCGCTGAAATTGACGCAGCTGGGCCTCGATATCGACACTGTTATGTGCCATGAGAATATGCGCCGTATCTTGGAACGCGCAAAACAGTATGGTAATTTTGTCCGCATTGATATGGAAGATTATAGTCACTGTCAACAGACATTGAATATGCTTCACGAATTGAGAAAGGAATATGATAACGTCGGCACAGTCATTCAGGCCTATTTATATCGGTCTGAATCAGATGTAAAAGCGTTACGTGGTGTACCGCTTCGGTTGGTAAAAGGAGCATACAAAGAATCCTCAAAAGTGGCGTATCCCGATAAGAAAGATGTCGATGACAACTACAAGCGTATTATCAAGCAGCATCTATTAAGCAGAAGCTATACGGCTGTTGCCACGCATGATGAGCATATCATCGATTATACGAAGAGAGTGGTTTTAAAACATCGTATACCGCATACGCACTTCGAGTTTCAAATGTTATATGGTATCCGTACACAGTTACAGTTGTCACTGGCACGTGAAGGATATAAAATGCGCGTATATGTCCCATACGGCAACGACTGGTACGCATATTTTATGCGGCGTCTTGCAGAGCGCCCAGCTAATGTGGCATTTGTTTTGAAAGGAATGGTCACAAAATGAATACCTGCTGAGTGTAGCAAAAAACGGAGCGGAAAATCCGCTCCGTTCATTCCCTGTGAAAGTTAGTTATTCCTGGTAGATAGTAAACTTTCAAGCCGTCTAATTTGCTGACTCGTCAGACGTAAGGCGAGACGCTGTTTTGCTGTAGTCGACAGTTCGCATTCTAGATGCTCATATATCGCCTTATACCGGTCGGTCATGTCTTGAAGTAAGGTAAGTGTCTCTTCTTTCATTGCGGAGCCCCCTTTGCTTGTCCACATGCCATGTAGGAATAGCAGCTCCATTCAGTAGAAAATTTTCAGCGTAGATAATAGACCTTCTCGCTTTTTGTCTTGTGGCTTATATTTATTATAACACACCTTGTCTACGCATTCTTTGTTTTGCTAAAATTGTTTTTTATGCGGTTGTTTCGGCTTCCAAGCGACGTGTAAGCTCGTGTAGCAAGTCAACGACGGTGATAATGCCGACCAGACTGTCACCTTCCACTACCGGAAGCGAGTTGATTTTATATTTGCGCATTGTTTGAATCGCTTCAGTAATTGATGCATCCGGTCGTATTGTAATCAAATTTTTTGTCATAATCCATTCTACAGGCGTCTCTTTCAAGATGGTTGGCGATTGGAGCGAAATAATCATTTCGCGATGTACGATAATGCCGACTGCCTTTTCTTGTTCGACGACGATAAGCCGACGGATATTTTTCTCTTTCATGATAGATTCCGCTTCTTGAATCGTTGTGGCCGGAGCGATTGTAATTACATCCGGTGTCATTAAATCTTTTACTCTCATCATGAACGCACCTACCCGCTTCCCTAGGTTTTAAGTCTATATACATGGGGATTATATCATAGGAGATGGTAGGCAACCAGAGTTGTTTCTAACAAAATAGGGAAGGGAATAAAAGGATAGAACCATTGCATATTAAGGAGGCATACATATGGAAAAGATGTGGGAAGCATTTGAGCATATGCAGGGGAATTGGTCTCGGATGCAACATAGCGACGATCAGGAAGAAGCAGAGGAAGATGCAAATCGTTTTGAAGAATCATTTTACGCTTTTATCGAGGCATTCAGGATATGGTTCAATACTCTCAAACCTCGCCCCGCTACGCTTGATGAGGCTCTTGTGTTGCCGGAAGTCGAAAAAATTACGGAGGAGCTTCCTGTGCCGCTATATTTGAACTTTGAAACGGAATTGGAATATATAATAGAAGATAAAACAAGAATAGAAGATGAGAAGTATGACTAAATGTTTAGTGGGTTGCATATTTATCATACTAAACAGCCATTTCAATGCGTTGAAATGGCTGTTTTTGTGTACATTTTCATAGTATTATAATAGTAGAGAAATGAGGTGAACGAACATGGGTACGGAGAATAAATACACAATAAAAATGAAAAAAAGAAAGCAGATTAGTGACTCAGTGTTCAATCTCCTTTTTAAGGATTTAGTAGAGTCGGAAAAAATTAAACTATACATAGACGATGTGAAACAGCGTATCTATGAAGGAGAGATGAGCCAGACCGAGTTTAATGAAAGTCTGTCGAATTTAACCGACCGCTATGTAAAAAAAGGATTGCACCGGTCCGATCAGGCCAGTGTCATTCGTTACATTAGCGCGTTCGCTAAGATAGAGAACAATGTAAAGGCCAGCTTGCGCGCCATGAGCATGCAGGAGAAGGGCATAGACAGTGTGGAAGAGACAGAAGCATTAAATGTTCAGGAGATTATCCGTAAATACGAAGAGACGCAGCGGTGGATTAACGAATGGGTACGGGAATATGCCTGTACACATGGATTAGACCCGGAACTGGTAGCGACTCCGAACCTGGAGTGGATGGAGAAATAAGACAAAAAACGGGCCCTCGCAGTGCGAATGGACCCGTTTTTTTTCGATTGTATCACTTGAAGAACTCACGGGCGTCTGCGAGTTCTTCTTATCAGTAAAGGCACAGGATTAATGGTCACCGTGGTTACCTTTGCTTGGATTGGTAATAACGAAGCCTTCTTCCGGTAAATACAGATAATCAATTTTGACTCCATCAAGTAGATCTTGAGTTTTGTCGAGAAGCACATCGATTTCTTTATCAGTATGTACAACCTCATCGTTCTCGCCAGGCGTATCAAGATCGAGGCCATAATGGGCATGAGTGCCGTGTGTATGGGTAATAACTACGCGCAGCAATTTTCCCTCTGAGTCCTCTTGCGCCATGATTTCGTTAATTTTTTTCGCAGCGTTTCTTGTAATTTTACATTTCATTTGGGTTCACTCCTTGGATTGCTTAGAATAAAAGGGCTTGTATTGTCGCCTATTATACGCCATTTTATCTTTAGAGGGAAATCTGGCGGCACACTTAGCTTTTCACTTTTACACTTTTTACGACTGAAAAGAAGAAAAAAGAGCCCCTAAGGACTCGACAGAAAAGAGGTGTGTCCATACGCTCTTACGCTCGGGCAAAGAGGCACAGGACAAGACTATGCTTACCCTTAGTATATAGATATAATGCTAAGCCTGTATGTAGCCTACATTATATTTATGTTAAAAAAGCGGTCCCGTACAATGTCGGGACCTAATGAGAATGGAGTTACCACAGTGTGTGGTATGATTGTGGAGATCAATCCAAAGCCCATCTTACTATAATTGTGTAAGTGTTTTGTTTGGTCTGCGTTAAGATTATATTAAGATTTCCGTTGGCAGACCAGTGGTTTTATACGCGGAAAAGAAGTATCATAATAACAAACAAGTCCATATGAAAAGGGGTTTGCGACCATGACACTACACCAACAATTCGGGGCGTTGCTCGTCGCATTACGCGAGAAAAGCCCACTCGTACATAATATTACAAACGAAGTGGTTACTAATTTTACGGCGAATGGATTGCTTGCGATCGGCGCTTCACCGGTGATGGCCTATGCGCCGGAAGAAGTGGCAGATATGGCTAAAATCGCTGGTGTACTCGTATTGAATATGGGTACATTGACCAAGGAAACGGTAGAGTCAATGCTGATTGCCGGGAAATCTGCCAACGAGCACGGTGTACCTGTTGTATTCGATCCGGTGGGTGCAGGCGCTACACCATTCCGTACCGAAATGGCGCGTCGTATCGTTGAAGAAATAAATATCGCGATTATTCGGGGCAATGCGGCGGAAGTAGCCAATGTAATAGGAGAAGCATGGGAGATTAAAGGCGTGGATGCCGGTCAAGCAGGCGGAAATGTTGAGGCGCTGGCCCGAAAAGCGGCGAAAACACTGAATACAGTTGTTGCGATTACCGGCAAGGTAGATGTAGTCGCTGGACCGAATGAGCTATATACCGTTCATAACGGAGATGAAATGCTTACTCGTATCACAGGGACAGGCTGTCTGCTCACCTCCATCATTGGCGCATTCGCTACTGTGGAGAAAGATGATGCGCTTGCAGCTGCGGCAGGGCTTGCGATATATGGCGTAGCTGCCGAACTGGCACGACAGACGGTATCCGCCCCGGGTTCCTATCAGACTGCACTGCTGGACATGCTCTATAGCATAGACGAAGAGCAGGTTGCATCCATGGTGCGCGTAGAGCGAAAATAAACAGAAAGAAAGAGTGACAGCAATGGATAACCTAACATGGAAAAATAAACTTGCGGTCTACCTTGTAATTGGAATTGAAGAGATTGGCGGCCGAAGTGCGTTGGAAACGGTACGTCTGGCGATTGCCGGGGGAGCTACGGCTGTACAACTACGCGAGAAACATGCGCCGCTTCAACATGTGTTGGAAACTGGAAAGAAAATGCGGGAGCTATGCCGTGAGCATGGTGTTCCATTTATCGTTAACGATCGTGTGGATGTAGCGATGCTACTGGATGCGGACGGTATTCATGTCGGGCAGGATGACTTGCCGGCGAGCGAAGTCCGTAAGTTGACTAAGGAGCGTATGTTCATTGGTGTTTCAGCATCTTCGGTCGAGGAAGCGCACTGGGCGCTTGCACAGGGAGCAGATTATCTTGGGGTCGGTGCGATATATGCTACCGGTAGTAAATCCGATGCCGGAGACCCGGTTACTCCGGCTTTAATCGGTGAGATTCGTACTTTCTCGGATATTCCGATTGTCGGTATTGGCGGCATTACGAGCGACAATTGTTCCGAAGTAATGAAGCAGGGGGCCGATGGCGTAGCGGTTATCTCGGCAATTGTTGGACAGCCAGAGCCAAAGCAGGCAGCCGCACACTTGCATGAGATTATAGCCACATGCATCGTAAAATAGTACATATTGAGGAAGGTGCGGATGGTTCCGCCCCTTCTTTTTTTCATGGATCAGAAACGATATGTCGCTGTAAAGCAAGAAAGCGACATATCGTTTCTTCCAATCGTATCAATTGAAAAACGCGCGAGGTGTGTGTCAAACGTTGCTTTTTCCTAGGAAGTGCGTGGCACGGTGGTCGAACAAGACCGACAACTGTCTCCCTCATCCGAGATGCCTAGATGTTTTGTCGGTCCGCCCGAAGTGACATAAAGCGGCCGTTTGGCTTCTATGTGGAAAAAGGACGAGCGGCAACACCCGCGAGTTTTTCTTATCAAATATAAAATTTCGAGAGCAAAATCAAGAAAAGGACGAACAAATATTCTGCTTTTGTGTATAATGAAAAGGAAAAGGTCGGCAGGGAAATGGGCGGATATTGCTTTTCGCCATAAAAACCAGTACATTGAATGAAAGAAACAGGAGGGGAAGGACTTGAGTCGTCAAAACGTATCACCAACCATACCAGCATACAGCGATGATGATATTCGCGTCCTGAAAGGGCTGACCGCCGTTCGTGTCAGACCAGGAATGTATATCGGCTCGACTGGAAGTCGCGGCCTGCACCATCTCATCTGGGAGATTATTGACAACTCTAAGGATGAAGTGTTGGCAGGCTATTGCGATACAATTAAGATTACAATTCATCCGGATGGAAGCATTAGCATCGAGGATAATGGCCGTGGTATTCCAACCGGCATTAATAAAGATGAAGGAATTCCGACGCCGACAGTCGTATTCACCGTACTACACGCCGGCGGAAAATTCGGCGGTGGCGACGGGTATAAGAAATCTGGGGGATTGCACGGAGTCGGAGCAAGCGTAGTGAATGCGCTGTCTGAATGGCTAGAGGTGGAGATCTACCGCGACGGGAATATCTATCGCCAACGCTTCGAATACGTAGAAGAGGCGGACGGTCAATTCAAAGCCGGACACCCTGTAACCGGTCTTGATATTGTAGGTACGACCCGCAAAACAGGAACGAAGGTAACGTTCATGCCTGATCGACGCGTTTTCAGTGATACGAACGTTCAACATAGCGTATTACGCGAACGTCTCCGTGATAATGCATTTCTGCTGAAAGGCGTTGCCATTCACCTACGGGATATGCGCCCGGGCGCGCCGGAGAAAGAGACATTTCATTTCAGTGAAGGTATTAAGGCGTTTATCGAATTTTTGAATGACGGTAAGAATACGCTGCACAATACGGTGTATTTTGAAGGTGAAAAGGAAAGTGTTGAGATTGAGCTGGCGTTTCAGTATAACGACAATACATCAGAGAACCTGCTTTCCTATGTCAATACGATTCCTACAATTGATGAAGGAACGCACGTTTCAGGCTTCCGCAATGCGTTTACGAAAGTGTGCAACGATTATGCACGCAAGAACGCGATGCTGAAGAAAAACGATAAAAATCTGACAGGAAATGACTACCGCGAAGGACTGATGGCTGTGCTTAGCATCCGAATGGATGATCCGCAGTTCGAGAGTCAGACGAAGGACAAGCTCGGAAGTGAGGAAGCAAGGTCAGCAGTTGAAGCATTTGTAAGCGAGAAGATGAGTTTCTTCCTGGAAGAGAATCCGGATATCGCTAGGCTTATTATCGAACGGGCCATAGAGTCGCGCCGCATCAAAGAAGAAATCAAAAAAGCGGCAGAAGCGTTGCGCAATCCGAACAAGAAGAACAAAAAGAAAGGCAAGCGCACGATCAGTGATAAATATACGCCGCCAAGCAAGAAGGATGCCGATCGCAATGAATTATTTATCGTAGAGGGAGATTCGGCGGGCGGTTCCGCGATTAACGGACGCGACCGCAATTTCCAGGCCGTACTCAGCTTGCGCGGTAAGCCGATTAACGTAGAGAAGAAGAAAATCTATGAGATTATCGGACCGAATGGTAATGAAGAGATTAATACGATTGTTGAAGTGCTTGGCACAGGGATTGGTGATGATTTTAATGCGAATCAGTGTGCCTTTGACAAAGTTATTATTATGACGGATGCGGACTATGACGGCGCACATATCCAGATTTTGCTGTTGACCCTGTTCTACCGATATTTCTCGGAGCTGATCAAGCGAGGGAAGATATTTATCGCTCAGCCTCCTCTCTATAAAGTGTACAAACAGGGCAAGAAAGGACAGCAGATGGTTTATGCCTGGACAGAAGAGGAACGGATAGCGGCGCAGAAGAAGCTAGGCGCCCAGGCAGAAATCCAGCGTTATAAAGGGCTCGGCGAGATGAATGCCGAACAGCTCTGGGATACGACAATGAATCCTGCATCACGCAAGCTTATCCAGGTTGATTTGGAAGAAGCAGCGGAGGCTGAGCGGATTGTTACCGTTCTGATGGGGGACAAGGTACCACCGCGTCGCGAATGGATTGAGAGCAATGTGAAGTTTATTATGGAGGAGGAATAAAGAGTCGATGTCACTGCCGCATGAACAGTACTTGCAGATGAGTGTACGGGACGTGTATCGTTCACGGTTCAGCGATTACGCCCGCTATATTATTCTTTCGAGAGCCATTCCGGACGTACGGGATGGCTTAAAACCCGTACAGCGCCGGGTGCTGTACTCGATGTATAAGGAGAAGAACACACCGGATCGTCCATACCGTAAGTCAGCGAAAACGGTCGGGGATGTGATGGGAAATTATCATCCGCACGGTGATACATCTATTTACGAAACGATGGTAAATCTCGTACAACCGCATAAAATGCGTGAGCCGCTCATTGACGGTCACGGTCATTGGGGTACGGTTGACGGCGATAGTGCCGCAGCGATGCGCTACACAGAGGCGCGCTTGATGCCAATCGCGATGGAGATGGCACGCGATATTGAAAAAAATACTGTAGAATTCATTCCGAACTATGATAACACCACCAAAGAGCCTGTCGTACTACCGGCACGGTTTCCAAACCTGCTTGTTAATGGGGTAACGGGTATCTCCATCGGATTTGCTACGGAGATCCCTACCCATAATCTGCGCGAAGTTATTGATGGTACGATGGCCCTGCTTAACAATCCGGAGCTTTCGCTAGCTGAGCTGATGACATACATTCCAGGTCCAGATTTGCCGGGCGGCGGCATTATCCAGGGGAAGGAAGAGATTCGCAAAGCTTATGAGAAAGGTGCAGGACGCATCATTATCCGCTCTAAAACACACATTGAGAGTGGAAAGCAGGGCCGCCAGCTTATTGTTGTCGATGAGATACCGTATACGGTCAAGAAAAAAGCGCTTGTAACACAAATAGAAGAGGAGATCCTGGAGAAAAATGTTGACGGCCTAATGGAAGTGCGGGACGAAACGGATCGCCAGGGGCTGCGTATTGTACTTGAAGTACGCAAGGACGCTGATATTGATGGCATCCTAAATTACTTATTCAAAAAAACCGATTTGCAGATTTCTTATAGTTTTAATATGCTCGTCATCGCAGATGAACGTCCTCAGCAACTTGGACTTAAAGGGATTTTGGCTGCCTATATCGCCCATCAGAAAGAAGTCATTACGAAGCGTACAACCTATGATTTGGAGCGAGCACAGAAGCGTCTGCATATAGTAGAAGGAATTATTAAGGCCATCTCTATTTTGCGTCAGGTTATTGACACAATTATGGACTCGGATGGACGGGAAGACGCACGTCAACGCTTGATGGAACGCTTTGACTTTACGTATGAACAGGCAGAAGCGATTCTTGATATTCGATTGCACCAACTGACGCGTCTTGACATTAAGAAATATGAAAAAGAAGAAAAAGAGTTACGGAAGAAGGTTATGGTTTTTGAAGGTATCCTGAAGAGCGAGAAGAAGCTGAACAAGGTGCTCGAAACGGAGCTGACAGAAATTCGCGATAAGTATGGAAGCGATCGTCGAACTGAACTCGAAGATGAAATTGAGAGCATTGAGGTTGATATCTCTATTACTGTTCCTGCTGAAGATGTGATTGTGACAATCACGGAAGACCAGTATATTAAGCGTACGTCAATGCGTTCATTCAATAGCTCCGGTGCATCTATTGAAACGACAGGGCTGAAAGAAGGAGACTCTGTTCGTTATCTTTTTAAGACAAACACGATCCATCAATTGCTTTTATTTACAAGCCATGGTCAGTTCTACCAGTTGTCTGTGCATGAATTACCGGATGGACGCTGGAAGGACATCGGTACAAGCCTGGTAAATGTTGTATCGCTTGGCAAGGAAGAAAAAATCGTTTCTGCCTACACAATAGACTCATTAGAAACAATAATGAATGAATCATTTGCATTCGTGACAGAGAGCGGTATGGTTAAGCGTACTAAAGTGGAAGAGTACAGCAAAACGCAGAAAAAACGTGGAATTGTTGCGGCGAAAGTGAAGGATGACGATAGGATTCAAGCGGTGCATCTATGTCGGGAAGACGGGGAGTTCCTGCTTGTCTCATCCGGTGGCATGGCGATCCGGTTCCCCGTTTCCGATGTGCCTTTCACCGGACGGAATACAGCTGGTGTACGCGGCATGAAGCTTGAAGAAGACGAGCAGATTGTAGGGTCATTCATTCTCTCTCCAGAGAGGGAAGAGGTCCTGCAGATTGTGACAAAGGAAGGGGTCGCCAAGCGTACGTTCGTTGCCCAATTTACGGCACAAGGTCGTGGCGGAAAAGGACTCCTCATCATCCGTCGTCGCAAAGTGCAGCCACATGAAGTAAAAACCGTGTTCCTTGAAGACGAAATGGAGCATGACCTTGTAGCTCGGACAAGTGCAGGACGCATGCTTCCGATAGAATGGGAATCATATCAGGAAAGTCTATCAGTTAACGATCAAGGGTCGATTGGACGTACGGTAGTTACACTGGAATCCGGAGAAGAGCTTATTCACATATA
Organism: Aneurinibacillus migulanus; assembly: GCF_001274715.1. Taxonomy (GTDB): domain Bacteria; phylum Bacillota; class Bacilli; order Aneurinibacillales; family Aneurinibacillaceae; genus Aneurinibacillus; species Aneurinibacillus migulanus. Next base: position 2,217,137 of record NZ_LGUG01000004.1, read on the forward strand.
CAGGATCGCACGTGTAAAAGAAGATCGCGATGAAGAAGTTGCGCAGAATTCTTAAGCATAAGCAGGAAAGTGTACCTTTTTGTCGAAATGGGAATAATGTAATAAAGAAACAAGGCACGTTTTGTCCGAAATCGCAGAACGCAAAGTTCTTTATTATTCTTTTTGTTTCATGTATAGTAATTGTATAGTAAATTCTTTTAGGGGGAACATTTTTTGAGTAACATCGCTGTCGGCAATATTTTAGAAGGTACCGTGGTAGGAGTTCAATCTTTTGGCGCTTTTGTTAATATCGGAGAAAACAAACAAGGTCTTGTTCATATCTCGCAAATCGCCTCCTCTTATGTAGAAGATATTAACCAGTTTGTCAAAGTCGGCGACAAAGTGACCGTTAAGGTGCTGGAGATTAAAAGCGACGGTAAAATTTCCTTAACCATGAGAATTCATGAGGAGAAAAAGGAAGACCGCCGTCCATTTAAGAAGCGCGATGACCATCGAGGTGGTTCGGGCGGACGTTCCAACAACAACAATTCGAGAGAAGATTTCGAATCGATGATGAAACGTTGGATGAAAACAAGCGAAGACAAAATGGGCGACCTGGGTAAACGCGAAAAAAGACGTTAAACGGGCCTTCTCATTACCATGGTAAATCAACCACTCTGATGTAAGTCAGAGTGGTTTTCTATGCGTATGAAGAAAGGACGGAAACGTAAAATTACATCATAAAGGAGAGACGTATTGTGTCACTATACCATGTATTAGGAGCCAAACAGTTTACCCGTCCAATGCTGGATGAGATTTTCGAGAATACCCACCGTATGGAGCGAGTCGTGGAAGAGGGCGGCAGTGATTGTTACAGTAATAAAGTAATGACAACGTTATTTTTTGAACCGAGCACTCGGACGCGTCTATCGTTCGAATCAGCGATGTCGCGTCTTGGCGGCAAAGTTATCGGCACCGAAAATGCGGCCCAATTCTCGTCAACGATTAAAGGAGAAACACTTGAGGATACCATTCGAGTTGTGTCCGGCTATAGCGACGTGATTGTCATCCGGCATACGGATATTGGAGCCGCAGAGCGTGCTGCAGCGGTGGCTACTGTACCGGTTCTTAATGCTGGAGACGGGGCGGGCGAGCATCCTACACAGTCTCTTTTGGATTTGTATACGATTGAAAAAGAATTAGGACGTCTCGATAACTTGCATGTTGTCATGATCGGAGATTTAGCGAACGGGCGGACCGTCCATTCGCTGTCATACTTGCTGGCCAATTACAAAGGGATTCACATTTCTTTTACTGCCCCAGAAAACGTACAAATTCCGACATACGTTAAGAAGTATTTGGACGAAAAGGGGATTACATACGAAGAAGAACATGATTTGGAGAAGGTAGCGGAAACCGCTGATGTATTGTACCAAACGCGCATTCAGAAAGAGCGCTTTACTTCACTTGATGAATACGAAAAGGCCAGCGGTAAATACATCATCGACCGCAAGATACTTGCAAAAATGAAGCAGGATAGCATCATCCTTCATCCGCTGCCGCGCGCAGGTGAGATTGCGGTAGAGGTGGATGAAGACCCGCGTGCCGCCTACTTCCGACAGGCGCAGAACGGCTTATTCGTTCGCATGGCTCTCATCGATAAGTGTTTTTCATAATCAACACATTGAATACATGTAAAGTAAACCGTCAGTAAAACCATGAAGGCAATAAAAAAGATAGATTAGTTAAAAGGAATCTATCTTTTTTATTGCAAAAAATGATACGTGTCCAGAACAAAACAGAGCGGTAACACTCGCGTATTCCACCTCCTGTTCAAGGCTTGTCTCTATAAACTCTCCAAACAACCCAAACCCTGCATTATTGATAAGGACATCTACCGAAATACCTTTGGTCTGCAATTCATCATAGACATCTTTTGGCGCTGCAGGCTCGGTTAAATCCTTAATGATAATACGTACGGTAATGTATTATAAAAGAAAGGTGAAAAAAGGCACAATAAATATTTTATCCCTTACTTGCTAAAAATATGTTTAACAACAGATAAGAAAGAAGGGATATGTATGCGCAGGATATGGTTTGGCACACTTACAGGCATTGTATGCGTCCTGTTGTTCCTTGGACAGATTGACTGGTTCTCGGCTTCTTCTTTGCAAGCGGCAGCGGGGCAAGCGCAAGCAAATACGGCGGATACATGGGATGTAAGCCGTCTTTATCCGAATGAGGCTGCATGGCAGGCAGACATCCGCCATGTGGAGGAGGAAATTGGCAAACTTGCTGCATACAAAGGAAAGCTTGCAAATGCAAAGCAATTGTATGCGATGTTAAATCAAGAAGAGAGTATCATGCGAAAGCTTGAAAAAGCATATACGTATGCACATTTACTCTTTGATACCGATACGGTAAATCCAGAGAACCAGCGACGGCTTGATAAGGTGCGTCAGGTAGCGCAAAAATTAACGCTGGCTACATCGTTTACTGCTTCTGAATTGGCCGCAATGGATGATGCGAAGCTTAAAAAAATATACAGGCAGGAAAAAAAACTGGAACGATACAAGCGATACATCCGTGAATTGCGCAAAGAAAAGGCGCACATTCTGTCAGAGAAAGAAGAGCGGCTACTTGCATTGACAAGTGAAGCTACGGGTGTGGCGGGGCAGACATATCGATATTTGCTAGATTCAGATCTCGTGTTTCCCGCTATCCAGGATATCAATGGTAAAAAAGTACAAATAAACCGTACCAATTATGCTTCTTTGCTTACTTCTCCGAATCGTGAGCTGCGGCGTCGTGCATTCGAAGCAACATACGGTACATACGGGCAGTATCAAAATACGTTTGCATCTCTGTTGCAAGGAGAGGTGCGCAAGCATATTGCTTATGCAAAGGCACGGAATTATCCCTCAGCACGCTATGCTGCGCTGCATGCGGCGGATATACCGGAGAGTGTGTATGATAATGTAATCTCGACGGTTCGAAGACGTGTTACCCTGCTTCATCGTTACGCGGCGTTGCGGAAGAAACTGCTTGGCCTGCCTGCAGTACATAAATACGATTTATACGTTCCGTTGTTTCCTGATAAAAATCGGGAGTATTCATTGGATGAAGCAAAAACGAAGGTACGCGAAGGATTAGCGCCGCTAGGTCCTGATTATCGACGCAGATTGGATGAAGCATTCACGAATCGCTGGATGGATGTATACAGTCGCAAGAATAAGACAGGGGGGGCATATCAGACAGCCGTATACGGATATCCGCCGTATGTACTGCTGAATTATCATGGTAGATTGGATGATGTGCTAACAATGGCGCATGAACTCGGGCATGCAATGCATTCCTATTACGCCAATGAGACGCAGGACTATTTGGATGCAGGCTATGGTGTGTTCGTTGCAGAAGTAGCTTCAACCGTTAACGAATCCATGCTGCTACGCGGATGGATTGCACAGGCGAAGGAGCCGGAGGAAAAAGCGGCGCTCTTAAATCGTTATTTAGATACTTTTCAGGGCACACTGTTCACTCAGACTCTGCTTGCAGAGTTCGAACGAGATATTCATCGGGTGGCGGAGGCAGGAGAGACGCTTACAGCCGACTACTTAGCTCAGCAATACCGCAAGCTAGTTGGAGAATATTATGGGCCGTCGCTTGTCATAGATCCACTTGTCGGAGTAGAGTGGGCACGCATTCCACATTTCTATAAGAATTTTTATGTCTATCAGTATGCTACCGGTTTTTCTGCAGCAACCGTACTGGCTGACGAGCTGTTGAAGGGAGAAGGAAAGGCACAGGAGAAGTACTTGGACTTTCTTAGGACAGGCGGAGCCAAGCCATCACTAGATGCATTGGCGCAGGCCGGAGTGAACTTGCGCGACCCACACGTTATCTCCCGTGCCCTTGATGTATTTGAGGAGACGCTTGAAGAGCTGGAGAGACTGGCAAATGAATTGTCTAAGGCTAAATAACTTTCATCACGCAAGATAGGCTCACGCCTATTTTGAATAAAATCAGGGGCATCCGCCCGCAATTCTCATAGTGTAGTAGCATATGAAAACTACTTTGAGAATGTGGGGGACTATTATGGAAAATATCGAAAACAATCATCAGCCGTCTTTTGCTCATGAACCGTATCAAGCGGACGCGTTTGCATATCCGTATTACGCTCAACCAATTTCACATTCGTATCATCACGGTTATACACATGATGAGCGCAGTATTTGGCCGATTATCCCTTTCTTGTTTTTGACGCCGCTTTTATATAATTACAACAGACCTAAGTATATCCCGTATCCGTATCCTGCACCTTATCCATCACCCTACCCGTATCCTGCGCCCTATCCATATGCTGCTGGTACTCCCGGCCCATACTATGGGGCTCCGCGGGAAGAATAAAATAAGAAAAACTCGTGGACATTGTCACACGAGTTTTTCAAGTGATACAACCCGGAAGAAAGAGAACAGGAAAATAATCACCTGTTCTCTTTCCTAATTATTGGGTGATTTTATAATAGCTTGGATAACTTTTTTCGTATTCGGCGATTTTGTCTTCCTGCATCAGTGTAACGCCAATATCGTCCAAGCCTTGCAACAGGCACTCACGACGATATGCATCGACACTGAATGGAACTTCGAGGCCGTTGCCATCAGTAATCACATTCTTCTCTAAATCAACCGTTACTGCGTACCCTTCTTGACTCGCAACATTTTGGAACAGTTGTTCCACGGTTTCTTCCGGCAGCACGATCGGTAGAATACCATTCTTGAAGCAGTTATTATGGAAAATGTCCGCGAATGATGGTGCGATAATCACTTTGAACCCATAGTCCAAAAGTGCCCATGGCGCATGCTCCCGGGAAGAGCCACAACCGAAATTATTGCGTGCGATCAAAATGTGTGCGTCTTTATATTGCGGTTTATTCAACTCGAAATCCGGATTCACATTCTCCTGCTCATCAAAGCGCCATTCGTAGAACAGGAATTGCCCGAAGCCGGTCCGCTCAATGCGCTTCAAAAATTGTTTAGGGATAATAGCGTCTGTATCTACATTAACGCGGTCGAGCGGAGCGACCACACTTGTAATTTTTTTAAACGGTTCCATGTGCTTTCTCCTCTCTTTCTTTGACTTCCCACTTACGTACATCGACAAAGCGGCCTGCGATAGCTGCGGCAGCAGCCATTTCAGGGCTGACCAAGTGCGTACGTCCGCCGCGGCCCTGACGGCCTTCGAAGTTGCGGTTTGATGTAGAGGCACAGCGTTCGCCCGGTGACAGTACGTCTGGATTCATCGCCAGGCACATACTGCAGCCTGGTTCGCGCCACTCAAAGCCAGCTTCGATAAAAATCGTATGAAGTCCTTCTTTTTCTGCTTGTTCTTTAACCATACCGGAGCCAGGGACGACCATGGCATTTACATTTGAAGCTACTTTGTGACCGTTAGCGATTTTGGCCGCGGCGCGTAAATCCTCGATACGGCCATTCGTACAGGAGCCGATAAATACGCGATCAATTTCAACCTCGGTAATTGGAGTGTGCGCTTCAAGGCCCATATAGGCAAGTGCATTCTGCGTTGCTTTACGTTCGTTCTCGGTCGTGAAATCTTCCGGTGCCGGAACGACACCATTTATGCCGATACCCATGCTCGGGCTGGTACCCCAGGTCACTTGCGGCTCGATTTCCGCAGCTTTGATTACAACACGGCGATCATACTCGGCACCTTCGTCTGTGACAAGTTCCTTCCAGGCCGCGATGGCTTTATTCCATTCTTCGCCCTTCGGCGCGAAACGGCGTCCTTCCAGGTAAGAGAATGTTGTTTCATCCGGTGCGATAAGTCCCGCACGAGCTCCGGCTTCGATGGACATGTTGCAGACGGTCATCCGTTCTTCCATGGAGAGGTTTTTGATTGCATCTCCAGTGTATTCAATAACATACCCAGTCGCAAAGTCGGTGCCCCACTTGGCGATGATGGCGAGAATTAAGTCTTTCGCTGTTACGCCGAGCGGGAGGTCCCCATCTACGTGTACTTCAAGCGTTTTCGGCTTTTTTTGTTGCAAACATTGTGTCGCCAGTACATGCTCCACTTCGCTTGTTCCGATACCAAACGCAAGTGCACCGAACGCTCCGTGCGTCGAAGTGTGGCTATCCCCGCATACAATGGTTTTGCCAGGATGGGTAAGCCCCAGTTCTGGACCCATTACGTGCACGACACCTTGCTCTGGGCTGTCTAAATCATAGAGTGTAACGCCAAATTCTTTACAGTTCGCCTGCAGTGTCTCAATTTGTTGACGAGAAATTGGGTCTTCGATCGGCAGGGAACGGTCTGTGGTCGGTACGTTATGATCGATAGTTGCAAATGTTAAATCAGGACGGCGTACCGGGCGCCCGGCAAGGCGCAGACCTTCAAACGCCTGTGGCGATGTTACTTCATGTACAAGCTGTAAATCGATGTATAACAGGCTGGGCTTGTTTTCTTCAGCATAGATAACATGGTTGTCCCAGATTTTTTCAAACATCGTACGTGCTCTCATTCATCTCTCCCCTTTGTTTTTTTAATCTTTATATAAGTTTTAACATAGAAAAAACAAATGTTCAAAGATATAATATTAATAATTTACATAGGATTTACCTATAAAGATAAGAGAGGGAGGTTGAATATGGAGCTCAGACAATTGTTATATGCGGTGACCATCGCGGAAGAGAAGAGCTTTTCACGCGCGGCAGATAAACTTCATCTTGCCCAACCGTCACTTAGCCAACAAATCGCCAAGCTTGAAAAAGAAATTAATATTATCTTATTCGAGCGTTCAACGAGTTCAATACGCCTAACGGATGCAGGTGAGAGGTTCTATGAGTCGGCATCGAAAATTCTCGATTCTATCGAGCAGTTGAAAAAAGAAATGCAGGATATGGCGGAATTGGAGAAAGGCGGGCTTACGGTCGGAAGTTTGCCTATTACCGGCGCGCACATTTTGCCGCTTGTACTGCCGGTATTCAAAAAGAAATATCCCGGCATTCAGGTGCGTCTTATTGAAGAAGCGACAAGAGCACTTGAGCAACTAACGGCGCGGGGAAAGACAGAAATGAGTCTGCTGTCATTGCCGCTTGCAGATCCGAACCTGGAATGGGAGCCGATTCTCGAAGAAGAAATCTGTTTGGCTGTGCCACCGGATCATCCGCTAAGCCAGAGGGAAGATGCAGAGATTCGGGAGTTGAAGGATGAAGCATTTATTATGCTAAAAAAAGGCCAGGGTTTTCGTACCCTAGCCTCAGGATGGTGTGAAGATGCAGGTTTTGTGCCGCGTGTCGTGTTTGAGAGCAGCAATATTGAAACCGTGCAATCGCTCGTAGCGGCTGGTATGGGCATTGCATTCGTGCCGAAGATGGTAACCAGGCTTTCTACGGAGCCGTTGCTTCCTCGATATGTGGCACTACGCAATCCTACGCCTTGCCGTACATTGGTAATGGCGTATCGCCGCGGACGGTATCGCTCACGAGCCAGCCGGGTATTTCTTGACACGGTTCAAGAAGTGCTGGTTGCTATGGAGCAAGCGTCCCATCGCTTTTAACTGTGGCTTTACGTGAGAGTTGATCCATGAAGCGCAGGAACTCTGCTTTTTCCGCTCCTTCGATTGGCCGTGGTTGTCCGTTTGTAATCCGAACCGGAATCAGACCTGCCTGGATGCGCTTATCACTTACCGATACTTCCAGGATGGCCGATTGATTGGAGCGATCCATTCTGCTATTGGTAAATATAAAGTTACCGAGCGAATAGGCAATCAGCTTGCCTTTGTACCACTCCACCGGCTGCATGATGTGGGAGTGATGACCAACGACGAGGTCTGCTCCCGCATCAATGAGCGTATGCCCCATTTCCGTCTGATAGGTTTCCGGTGTTGTGATGCGTTCTTTGCCCCAATGGATGAAGACAACAACAATATCGGCTTTCTTTTTCGCTTCTTTGACTTTGTCATACATGATTTTCGGATCATACGCACTGGCTAGGCCCGGTTTTTTCTCTCCGGCCATCCAGGAGGCCGAAGGCAGAACCCGGCTATAATTAAGCAGCGCAATCGTCTTGCCTTTTTTCTTTATGTAATGAATTTGCGTTGCTTCAGTCCGGTTTTTTCCAGCACCGAGGGGGAGTAATCCGGCTTGTTTAACATGTCCAATCGTATCGTACAGCGCATTCAAGCCGAAATCCAGCGTATGATTATTCGCAAGTCCGACCGCGTCCAATCCGCTTGCAGCCATCGCTTGAGCCATACGAGGATCAGAACGGAATGTGAATTGTTTACTCTGTGCGGTGCCACCGGTCGTGAGCGTTGTCTCCAAGTTACCGACAGCAAGATCGGCCCGGGATAGAACTGGCGTTACCTTGGCAAATGGATAAGCCGTTCCGTTCTTCTTTATTTGGTCGTTGACTGTTCCGGTAAACTGCATATCTCCTACGAATGTGAGCGTGACTTTATCGAAGCTGGTCATCATAACGTCCTGGTTATTCGTTTGGGCATCGGCCATGAATGTAAGGCTTCCGAGCAAAAGGCCAAGACAAGTTGCGCCTGCACCAAGCACGGCCAGCAGGCGTTTTTTTGTTTCTCTCATCTTCTCATTCTCCCTATTATGCATTCCTTATATTTCCTTTCTACATTCTTGCATCATACCATATTTGCTGGTATGAAATAAGCACGAAATCTCAAAATTATCGAATTGACAATGTCCATTGCATTTCCAGAAATATGGCTGGTCGTCCTGTGCGGTGCATAGTACAATAAGGACAACCAATAAGAATAGAAAGGATGAGAGCCGTTGTTCTATGTGGTGCTCACATTCCATTTACTGGGGGTTGCCGCTAAGCTTGCTGTCCTGTTCCTGATTCCTAGATTGAAGGACGTGGAACAGACCCGGCGCTTCCTTGTAACGTATCGTAAGCTGGATATTACAGCGGATATTATATTATGGGGAACCGGCCTGGCGTTTTTCTTTGTCACGTCGTTTCAATACTTAATGCAGATGTGGTTACTTGTATCAATGCTTCTTTATATGTTCGTATTCTATATGTTGAAGCGATTCTTAATGCGAGGGCTTCGAGAAGTGGCGGACAGCCGCAAAGTTCATGCCGAGAAAGAGTTAAAAACACTTCGATTCCAAAATTTATGTGTCGGCATCTTCTCCATCTTTTTGATGGGCTGTATTGCGTTTATGATGATGAACAAGCCATTCTAGCTGCAACAAAAAACCGGAGCAGATATTCCGCTCCGGTTTTTTGTTTGGCGGCTAGTTCACCCATTCCGCCACAGTTTGCTTCGCTTCTTCCAGTTCGCTCTCATGCACATAGATAGCGGAGTGCCGCTCTATGAGAGAACGAATTCCTCGCTCTTCCAATCGTTGCTGCATCGCCTGTAGGCGGAAGTCGTTTCGGTCGAGGAATACGACCACCCATCCGTCTTCCGGTTTCGGCGAGCCACTCATCATTTCACGCAATTTCTTGAACATATTAATTGTCACCACCCTATGATGTATGTGTCCATAGATATTACATTCGAAGTGTAGGCTCATCTTTTGACCAGAAGAACGAGCAAATGTTTTGCCTGCTTATTGCCTGTAAGGATTATAGTTATCATGCCATGCTTGGCCGGGCAGAGCAATGCGTGAAAAGTCCCGAACAAATACAATCATGAAAAAACGAATACTTTTAAGATACAGTAATTCAAGTAAAAGGGACTATTACCAATTCCATGCAATATTTGCACTGTTAAGTAACGACAGACTTGATAGAATTTAAGTAAGAATAAGTCAGTAAATGCATTGGCAAATATAGGAGGGAATACAAATGGCAATGAAAGCGACCGGTGTGGTGCGGAAAGTGGATGAATTAGGTAGGGTGGTTATTCCGATTGAGTTGCGCCGTAACCTAGGCATAGCAGAGAAAGATGGCCTGGAAATTTTTGTAGATGATGAGAAGATTATTTTAAAGCGGTACGCTCCGGCTTGCATTTTTTGCGATTCAGCTGAGAATATTACCGCTTACCGAGGCCGCAATATTTGCAAAAGTTGCCTTACTAATCTCAAGACAATGGAATAATAAGCTACAATACAAAGAGCCGGAATCGTTTGCTGATTCCGGCTCTTTGTATTCAAAAGTTAATTACGATGTTGTTCAGAGAAGTGATACCTTCATTTTGTTCTTTGAAATAAGCAAATCCTTCCACAATAATAGAGTTGCTTTCGGATGGCTTAGCGAGACTTAACGTGAAATTGGAAAAAGCCAGGCTCTCACCTGCAGCCAATTCGCTGCAGAAATTTGGGGCCAGCCAGTACTCTCCATTCGTCTTCTCACGTTCTGCTTCGTTCTGCCCCGCATAATGCCATTCATTCGTATGGTTTGCCTCAATAAAAAAAGATGCCCGCTTCTTATTCGTTCTTATTTTACCGCTCAATACACCTGCTCCGGCAGGAGAGATACGGATGCAAATCACCGGAGCGTGCAAAGTCTCACTTCCTGTGTTTTTTACAATAAAATCACCCATTACAAGCACATCGTTTTCTTCTTCACCATTGTCTGGCAAAATCACCGAATAAGTAAAAAAGGCTGTACTGCCTATTCCCGCTTCCCGGCCTGTTTCTTGTCCCCGTTTTTCGCTTTCCACGCTGCTGGGCTTGGTCAACTCCTGTTTGATTAAGGCGACATAGCGTGAAAGCTCGGCACAGTAAGATAAGACGGTTTGCGTATGTTTCGTGTCCATTCTATTCTCCTCGTATTAAAAATTAAAATAAGCAGGCAAGAAGAGAATGAATTTCTCTTCCTGCCTGTAAAGCGTGTCGATTAACCAGGGAAAACGGTCGGGCACTGCGGTGGAAACGGACGTGGCGGGCATTCGAATGGAAGTTCCAACCTTGGTTGGCAAAAATTAGCCATAACTTCGAGTTTAACCAATGCTTCCATTTGAATGTCTTGGCACATATTAATAGAAATATCAAGCTGGAATTCATCGGCGCCGCCGGTACCGGTACCTGGGAAAAATATAAGCTGAGCATCGCATTCAAAATCCGTAATATGGCACTGCAGGAACGTTCCGTGAGGCGCGCACAGGAAGAATTTTTCTGCGACCTGGAACGGCTGTGTCACGCAGCAGATAGTGGGCGTGGTGCACAGAGCAGGCAGAACTTTCAAGACGACAGTGACAAATCCTTTTTTCAATACTTTCACTTTTTGCAGCGTAACGACTTGACCTGAAGGTAACGTAACCTGCACATCTTGGCGGCCTCCTGGCTGCGAAATTTCAACGCAGCAGATAGAGCCTTCTTCTAATGGATCAAGCGGCCTTCCTTGTTCATCTGATAAGAAGCAATCGACTGTACCAAATCTTGCAACATCCTGAGTCGTCAATCCAACGGGCAAAGAGCAATTAGGGAACACGGTTCCCAGAAGATCGCGTTGACTAATAAGCGGAACGTCCACCTGGCGGGTAACCCAGTCAAACACTTTATTCACCTTGATACATACGGTCTCTTCTTGCGCTCCTTGGATCGCTTCAGGAATAAAATCATGGTTAGTATGCATGCATAACCATCCTTTCTGAAGTGTGGGTGGGGATTAGAACTAATTTATCTTATGGGTAAAGCCGGAGGACAGTTCTAGGCATATGCGGATTTTTTTTTTGTGGAGGGCAAAAGCAGAAAATTTGCCCAGCATTCTTGACAAATAACTTCACCTCAACCTAGACAGGTGCATAAAAATAGAGAGGACCAAGGGGTATACATCTAAAAGAGGTGATTGATGATGAAAGATAACTCTATAGCCGAGTTCGAATCGGGTGATTCAAGTCATCTGCAGCTCAAACAGAAGCTGATTAATCTGCAATCCGAACTTTCCCGATATAAAGTCATTCTATCCCGATATAAATCAGAGCTCTCCCGCTATAAAACAAGAGTGAAGCAATATAAGAAAAGCGGCGAATTCGGAAAAAAGCAGGAAGAATTGAAAGGTGAAATTGTTTGGCTGCAGGATGAGTTAGAAGGGCAGAGCAGACGCCTGGAACAACTAAGTGAGGAAAGAAACCAGCACATTCAGGAAAAAGAGCTACTTATGAAAAATGTAGCAGCATTGACGCACAAAGTCGAGACTCTGGAAAGCAGGGCGGTACAATATGAAACAGAGAAAAAAGATTGGAAAAAGTATATAGAAGAAGTGCAGACGAAAAATACCTCCTGTCGGGCACAACTGGATGAACGGGAACGTCAGTTGGAAGAAGCTCATATGTTTTTGCAGAAAACTCAGCAGCAGGCCGAGAAAATTCGGCAGCAGGTGGCTCGGTATGAAGCTGAGAAGGTAGAACTGGAAGAGCGCATTACAGAGCTAGAGGCGCAAATCGAACAGACACGGCAGAAACGAATGGAAGATAGGGAGCAATACGCGATTGAGCTGCAGCAACAAATCGAGCAATATGAAGAAGAATTAGCGAAAGCGCAACGACATGCCGAGGAACGCGACCAACTGGTTGAAGAGATCCGTTCCCGGCTTGAGGAGAAGTCGCGGCAGCATGAATCCGACTTGCAGGAAAGAGATCTGCTGGTTGAAGAGATCCGTTCCCAGCTTGAAGAGAAGACACAGCAGCATGAAGCTGACTTACAGGAAAGGGACCAGCTGGTTGAAGAGATCCGCTTCCAGCTTGAAGAGAAGACACGGCAACATGAAGCTGATTTGCAGGAAAGAGAGCAGCGAGTTGAGCAACTGCAACAGCAAGTGATTTGTTACGAAGCAGAAAAAGCAGAGCTTGAGAGACGCATCGCTGAACTGGAAGCACAGATTGAGGAAGTAAGACAGCAGCAGTCGACCGAAGAAAGGGAAAAAGAGGAAGCAGTACAGCTGCAACAGCAAATCGAGCATTATGAGGAAGAATTAACACGAGCGCAACGACATGCGGAAGAACGCGATCGGCAGATTGAGGAGCTACAGCAGCAACTTGAACAAAAATTAGCGCAGTATGAGGCGGAGAAGGCGGAGCTAGAGGGGCGTATCGCCGAACTGGAGGCACAGATTGAACAGGCAAGGCAGCAGCGTGCAGAAGAAAGGGAAGAGAGTGAAACGGAGCGGCTTCAGCGACAAATTGCGCAGTACGAAGAAGAATTGGAAAAAGCGCGACGATATGCAGAAGAACGCGACTGGCAGATTGAAGAGTTGCAGTTGCAGCTTGAGCAAAAACTAATCCAATATGAAACAGAAAAAGAACAAATCCAAGAGCATATCAAATATCTCGAAGAAGAAATCAAGCGTGCGGAATCAAGTTTAATGGAGAAAGAGCAGCTGATTGATGAACAAATCCAGCGGCATATTAATGAGCTAGAAGAAGAGCTGCTACAAGCGCAGGAATATTTAATGGAAAAAGATCAGCTCATTGAAGAACTTAAGCTTCAGTTCGTGCAAAAGAACGAGCGGTATGATACCCAGGAAAGAGATGCGGAAGTCTTGCATGCCCTCGAAAATGCATTTCAACAGGAGAAGTTCGCGGATCAACTGCAACACCATTTGTATGCACTGGAGGAAGAAGTAAAGGAAGCGCAAACCAGAATGCTGCATAAAGAGCAGGAGGTCAGCGAGCTAAATAGCCAACTGGAGAAGAAAATAGCCGAACACGAAACAGAGAGAAGAAAGTGGAAAACGGAAATCGAGCGGCTGAAGCATCAAGTCAAAGGAGTAAATGATGAAACGCTGCAAATTCAGGCCGAGTTGGAAGAAAAAGAGCATCTGATTACCAGACTGAAGCAGAGAGAAGCACGCCTGAAAAGCGAAAAACTAGAACTGGAAAGTCAAATTGATGAATATGCAGCAAAAATGGGACGCACACAAATTGAATTGGATAAAAAGGACAGAGCGCTCCAACAACTACAGCAGCAATTCGGCGAGGATATGAAACAGGCACAGGCACAGCTTATAAACAGGGAGCAATCGATCGTAGAATTGAATGACCGCTTTGAGAAAAAGTTGATGGAATATGAAGCGGAGAAAAAACAGCTAAAAGCAGAAATTGAGCGGCTCAAACAGCAGGTTAGAGGGGTGAACGATGAAGCAATACAAGTGCAAACGGAAGTGGAAGAGAAAGAACAACTCATCGCTAGGCTGAAACAAAAAGAAGCTCGCCTGAAAAATGAAAAACGGCGCCTAGAAGACAAAATCGAAGAATATGAGGCACAAGTTAATGACACGCAGGCTGAGTTGGAGAAAAAAGATAAATTGTTGAGTGAGCTGCAACTGCAACTGCAGGAAAAAACGGAGCAGTATGAAACGGAGAAAAAACAGCTAAAAGTTGAGGTAGAGCAATTACAGCAACAAGTGAAGAGAATAAACGACGAGGCGTTGCAGGTGCGGACGGAAGTGGAGGAAAAAGAGCAGTTTATCGCCAGGTTAAAGCAAAAAGAAACTCGTTTGAAAAATGAAAAGCTGCGTCTGGAAAGCAAAATCGACGAGTATGAGGCGAGAGAGAACGATACACAAGCCGAATTGGAGAAAAAAGATAAACTGCTGAGTGAGCTGCAACTGCAACTGCAGGAAAAAGTAGAGCAGCATGAAGCGAAAGAAAATGATACACAAGCTGAGTTGGAGAAAAAAGATAAACTATTGAGTGAGCTGCAACTGCAACTGCAGGAAAAAGTAGAGCAGCATGAAGCGAAAGAAAATGATACACAAGCTGAGTTGGAGAAAAAAGATAAACTATTGAGTGAGCTGCAACTGCAACTGCAGGAAAAAGTAGAGCAGCATGAAGCGAAAGAAAATGATACACAAGCTGAGTTGGAGAAAAAAGATAAACTATTGAGTGAGCTGCAACTGCAACTGCAGGAAAAAGTAGAGCAGCATGAAGCGAAAGAAAATGATACACAAGCTGAGTTGGAGAAAAAAGATAAACTATTGAGTGAGCTGCAACTGCAACTGCAGGAAAAAGTAGAGCAGCATGAAGCGAAAGAAAATGATACACAAGCTGAGTTGGAGAAAAAAGATAAACTATTGAGTGAGCTGCAACTGCAACTGCAGGAAAAAGTAGAGCAGCATGAAGCGAAAGAAAATGATACACAAGCTGAGTTGGAGAAAAAAGATAAACTATTGACTGCAACTGC